>NZ_JVPL01000275.1:0-21651 GCF_001054655.1 Bacillus sp. 220_BSPC | reverse complement strand
CTTTTACTCGTGAATTTTGCACTTTTACTCGTGAGTTTCGCACTTTTACTGGTGAATTTCGTAATTTTACTCGTGAATTTCGCACTTTTACTCGTGAATTCGTACTGTACACTTAGTTTGGCACTGTTTACTCGTGAGTTACTTCAATCACGCAAAAAAAGGACCTAATCAGGTCCTTTTTTTGTCTATTCCTTTATGCTTGCGATAATTGGCGCAGGAGAGCTTCATGCATTCCCCTTGAACATGCGGGCCATATTTTTCACGAAAGGCCTCGAGGCAATAGCATTTTTCTTCTTCTTTTTTGGTTCCATCCATCGAGTGCATCCCTCCTAGCATTTAACTGGAGACTACACGTTTCTCCAGTTCTACGTTGATTCGTCCCAACAATACGGCACCAATGGACTGAATGATCGTTTTAACGATGATTTGGCCGATGACCGCAGCTGGTACTGCTTCCCATGGCAATATATTGGCACCCAGAGGACTTAGGCCAATCACGACAAATATTACTGAATCGAAAAATCCTCCAACGATCCCGCTGTAAAACACCCTCCAACTCATCGGGAGCTTTAAACGGGTATAAATTTCCGTATCCGCTGTTTCTGCGACCACGAAGGATAATGCGGAAGCAAACACAATCAGTAACGTATCTCCTAATAAAAATGATACACATGCAGATAAAATAAGTGCAGTGACGATGCATATATAGGTCTTCGCGCGGCCGAATTTATTCTGGACCAGATCTCGGAAGATGAAGGTTCCCCCGATGAGCAATGTCCCCATCGGGATGATGAACATGCCAAAATGTAATGGCGCAAAAGCTGCTGTAACCACATTCGCCGTGATGATGGATACTAAATACAATAAAATTCTTAACATTTCTTAATTCTCCTTATACAGAAAAAACAGCACCCTAAGAAAGAGCCCTGTTCTCCTTAGTTTTTTTGAGAGGGTAGCTAGAACCTCTTCCGCCCGGGCGGATTATCATTTTCCTTATTCATCGTAGCTTGAAAGCGGTTGGAAATCAAGAAGTTTCCATACCGTCGATTTAAGTATGTATTCGCTGAAACCGATTGATTTAGCCATTTATTTCAATGGGCCTGTTTCCCCCTTTTGCCGATTTCTGTCGCATAAAACTGCTTGACCGGCTGTATATAAAAGCCGAAAATCAAAGATAGAGTCTTGTACCTTATTTGGCGAGGAGAAAAAGAATGATGAAAAAAACTACGTTTGTCTATCCTATTTATATCGCAACCACACCAGAGAAGCTTTGGGAAGCCTTGACGAGTGGTGAAGTCACGAAGAAATACCACTTCGGATTACAAGTACAGTCTGACTGGCAAGAAGGGTCAGCCGTTAAATATTTGCTGGATGATGGACGGATTACCGATCATGGGCATGTACTTAAATGCGAGCCGTTGCACCTGCTCTCGTTTACATGGATCATGGCAGGAGACGAAACACCTCGCGAGCAGCCTACACGGGTCACTTTTGAATTACAGAAAATGGACGATTCTACTGTGAAGTTAATTCTTAGGCATGAGGAGCTATTGGAGACGGATTTCGTATATGATGAAAATACCTTTGAAGGCTTGAATAATGGATGGCCAGCCCTTTTAAGTAACCTGAAGAGCTTGCTTGAAACTGGACGGACCCTCCCGCCCATATCAGTAGACTGGGATAATTAAACGGAAACTATAAAAACACATTGAAAGAGAGTTGAGTTAGTAATGGATACCCAAATAATCACGAAATTTAAGATAATCAAGCCAGCTACTGAAGTGTTTGAAGCCATTGTGAATCCTGAAAAAATCGGGAATTTCTGGTTCTCATCAAGTTCGGAAAGATGGGAAAAAGGCAGGACGCCTACATTGAGATACAACGAATACGATGCTGAAGTGGTCATTCATGTATTGGAAGTAGAGGAAAATAGGAAAATCGTGTTTGCATGGGGCGGAAATGATCAAGAAACGATTGTTACCATTACACTAAAAGAGTTGGATAAAACGAGTACGATCATTGAAGTGAACGAATCTGGATTGAGTGAAGACGACCCTGAAATAATAAACAAAATGATCGGACAAAAAGAAGGTTGGGTATATACATTAACCTGTTTAAAGGGTTATTTAGAAAATGGCGTTACTACTTTGAGAGCATCATTAGTTTTTTAATTATTAAAGATTGCTGGTTCAGATGTATAAGGCATCCGTTAATCTAGCTCTTTCCTAGATGTTCGATTATACGGGAGGAGACTTAGATGTTTCCGAGAAAAAACTCAAGGATGAATGATACCCTTGAGTTTTTGACTTTCCGTATGATTTGACACAAAGTTCAATCTGAAATCACTTTTAGATATATGCCCTTTGAAGCTTTTTTATAGGCTTCAATTCCCATTTTCTTCACTTTTTCCGATAAGCTGGATGCTCTTACTAATTGGGTTCCTTGAATAACGGAAGGGTCTATCAGGCGCATTTTATTTTTCCGATGTATATCGTATTCCAATTGATCTTCTTTCACCTTTACGTTACCATGGATCCGTTTTAACAGGTTTTGCACTGCATGGTCTTCAGTGAAGCTTAACAAGGACATAACTTCTTCATCTGTACTGAGTAAGTTATCAAGGCTGATCAGTTTTTTAGCTAAAGCCACTTTTAAGGTCTTTGCCAAGATATCATAGCCATATATATTAAGCGGGTTCATGAAAAAATCAATAACTTCGCTGTAATACGTTTTCACAAACCATTCCGCCGATTCAATATTATCCAGATACATCCTTCCATTTATTATGATGACATGATCTAGAAATTCATTAACGGATTCCCTGGTGATATGTCCATATTGATACATATCCCGAAGAGTATAATCTACCCGATCTGCACATAACTCAGGTGCTGGTTGTTCAAGCAATTCCCATTTTGATTGGAAAATGACTTTACAATCATATCCATATTCCTTCAGTATAAATGGGATTTCGGATTCCATAATGACTTGATCATATATCTTTTCATGATAATCTTCATCCTTACAATCCAGAACAAAATCAATGACATGTGAAAATGCAGTATGGGATACGTCATGCAGTAAGCCCGCGATTTGTTCCTCTAATGAACCTCCAAGCGCTTTTATTAAAAGCATCACACCAATCGAATGGTCAAATCGTGTGACATCCCACTTCTCATTAACTAAATAACTTGCCCCACCTTGATGTATCCCTTTCAATCTTTGGACCGGTTTGCTTACTATCAGCTCTTCCAGGACTCCCTCTACAATGTGTTCCCCATAGATACTATCCAATACTATCAATAACTGCCCCTCCCCCATTAGTTACTCATTACAGGCAGGTGATTTCACTGATTTTTTTCTGTAAAAATTATTTCCCCCTTTTGATTTTGCTCATATTGCTTTTTCACCAATTTTTCCAATTCCTCTTCATCATTCAAATCGATATTCCCTGGATTGACCTCATCAATACCCTCTATGAATATCATTTCATTTGTTATTACCTGATCTGTTGGATACACTTCAAAAATGTCTTCTACAGGTTTTGTTTTCTCTTTATACGGTTTAGTGAATAAAAAAAAGCCGGTCAAGACTATGAAAATTGATGCCAAAATACCAAATTTCTTTTTCATATATTCATCCCTTCCAAGGACATCTGTATAACCTCATAATACCATAAAAGGTTATTATTGGTTAAAAACTAAGACGAGCTCATATTAAAAGCGGGATTCTTTTTCAGTTACAAGGACATTCAAATTTCTGGTTAGGGGAACTGGAAATGGATTCTGCATCTTCGCCCACTGCTCCATTTGCAACTTTACCCTCCCCTTGAACCGTAAGATTAGCAAGTGTTCCTTTCGATTTCAGGTTTACTATAGGGCTATCGCGATTTCGGTTGCCTACAATGGCAAAATTCCACTTAAAAAACAGTACTTTATCATTCGACCTAATAATTGACATTTGAAAATCAGTGAGCTATCATCCTAATTAACCAGTGGTCAATTAATAAGGAGGTGACAAGATGTCGCCAAGGAAATCGGCAGGTCAAGAATTATCCAGGGACATGGTTTTGAATGAAGCTAGAAACCTTTTTGCAGCGTTAGGGTATTCGAATGTCTCGATGAGGCAATTGGCTAAATCATTGGATTGCAGTCATGGAGCCATTTATTATCATTTTAAAAACAAGGCGGAAATATTTTATAGTTTAGTGAAAACGGATTTTTCCGTTTTAAATTCTTTAATCGATGATATCATCCTGTCGGAAAATGCCCCTTCTGTAAAAATGGAAAAGATTTTATTGTGCTTCTTGGAGTTTGGTTTAACCCAACAGAATCATTATTCCATCATGTTTTTATCGAAGGAAAAAGAAATTCAGCAGTTACTTCAATTCGATTCTAATAAAACATACGAAAAGCTAATCCAGTCCTTGACGGATCTAACGGACAACAAACTGAATCCTGCATCCATTTGGTCGATTTTTCTTTCTCTTCACGGATTCATAACTTTTTATATTAATTCTGAGCTATCTTATCAAGATGTAAAAGGTTTAGCCTATTTTCATGTAAAAAATATCACCAAGAACATCATATAATTTTTTCGGACACTATTGACCAATGGTCAATTAAACTTTGGAGGTTATGAAATGGTGAAGAAATTCCTTCATATTGAAGGACTTATGGTCCTTTTAGCGGTGATTTACATCTATTCGTTATATGAATTCAGCTGGTGGATTTTCCTTTTGTTGATTTTGTCCCCTGATGTTTCCATGCTGGCCTATCTGATCGATGATCGGATTGGAGCAAAGGTTTATAACGCATTCCATACTTATATCGTGTCCATCTTCATGATTTTGTTAGCCATTTTCCTAAAGTCGGATGCATGGATGATGATTGGTTTAATTTGGACCGCACATATAGGAATGGATCGCTTATTTGGATATGGCCTTAAATACACATCATCCTTCAAAGCTACACACATGCAAAGGTTGTAATAAGCTTAAAAGGCAGTGTGATTAAACATCACACTGCCTTTACTTTACACGCCCCGCTTGTTACCCCATATATAGGTATGCAGCTGTGGCAGGACTTTCACATCATTCAATTCATCATCCGCTATCACTTTATCAATTAACTCTTCGTACTTCTTCAATAGGCCGCTGATCAATTGATGATCATCCGCCGTCCTGCTGTCGTCATTGCCGACCTGCAGATAAAAAGGAATATCCGGGTAACGCCCATGTACATGTTTGGCATATTGATAATCTTCCTCGTTAAAGACGACGATCTTCAAAGAAACATGGTTTTCAGGATTTCGATTGGCAAGATTCGAGATGATTTGGTCAAGAACCGTAAAGTCCGTGTTCATTCCAGAGCTCGGCGGCTTAGGTGAGATAGTCAGTTCATCAATATCGAGAAACCAATCCTGCCATCGGCTCCCTTGTGTTTCGACACCAATTTTCATTTTATTTTCATGTAAGATCGCTATCAAGCCGTTTAGGTTTTTCAGCAGGGCCGGGTTTCCCCCAGATATCGTCACGAAGGAAAAACCGGAACCCCCAATTCGCTTCAGCTCATCCCATATTTCATCGGCAGTCATCTGAACGGTATCTTCCTTACCTGTGCCATCCCAAGTAAATGCGGAATCACACCAGGAACATGAATAATCGCAGCCGGCCGTCCGAACGAACATGGTTTTTTGACCAATGACCATTCCCTCTCCTTGGATGGTCGGCCCGAAGATTTCCATAACCGGGAGTTTACTCACTTTCCATCCACTCCCGTCTGGCTTCGGCATAGCTTGTCGGCGTTTCGTACAGTCGAACAAATTCGACTCTAGCACCCTCATATTCTTTTAATGAAAGGGCTTCGGCCATTTTTTCATAGATCCAGACAACCATATTTTCAGCTGTTGTATTCATGAGCGGCAGGGTTTCATTCAAATAACGATGATCCAGGTGGATTTCGATTTCATTTTTCCATATATCCTTGATGTCACCAAAATCTATCATCAACCCGCGTGAATCCGTATACCCGCTCAATCCGAAAATGACTTTATACGTGTGGCCATGCAGGTTCTTGCATTTCCCTTCATAGTCATGCAGATGGTGCGCCGCGTCAAAGGTGAATTCCTTACTCACGAGAACCCTCTTGTTTGTATACTTCAATTGGCTGCGCTGAATATCTTCATCTATTTTTTGGAGTTTATCCACTATCTTAAAACCGTACATCATGAAAGCACCTTCCGTCTGCTTACATAGTCATCCAGTCCTTTTTTCCGCAGATTACATGCCGGACAATCCCCACAGCCATCGGAGATGATTCCGTTATAGCAAGTCAGGGTCTTTTCGCGGACAAAGTCGAACGCGCCAAGCTGGTCAGCAAGCTCCCATGTTTCCTCTTTATTAAGCCACATTAGCGGCGTATCAATCACGAATGACTGGTCCATCGATAAGTTCAAGGTCACATTCAACGATTTAATGAATACATCGCGGCAGTCAGGATATCCGCTGAAATCCGTTTCACAGACTCCTGTGACAATATGTTTAGCGCCAATCTGGCTCGCCAGCACTCCGGCAAACGAAAGGAACAGCAAATTCCTCCCTGGCACGAACGTCGACGGCAGCTCCCCTTCTTCTCCGTCCGCCACTGCGATATCACTTCTTGTCAATGCATTCGGTGCCAGTTGGTTCAGCAGCGACATGTCAAGGATATGGTGGTTCACGCCCAATTCCTTGGCAATGTTTTGAGCGCATTCGATTTCCAAGCTATGCCGCTGATTATAATCGAACGTCACCGCTTCCACTTCCTCAAATCTCTCCAATGCCCAAAACAGGCACGTCGTACTGTCCTGCCCTCCGCTAAACACAACCACTGCCTTTTCTTTCTTCTTCATTTCTATAAAACTCCTTTTTACGGAAAAAAACAGCACCCTAAGAATAGAGCACTGTTTCTCCTTAGTTTTTTTGAGAGGGTAGCTAGAACCTCTTCCGCCTTAACGCGGAATATTATATTTTTCCAAGTCAATAGTAACTTGAAAATGATAAGAAATCAAGATGTTTATATAAAGTGAACATTAGACCTGATGGAAAATTTGGTTAACTTTTCATTACTTAAAAATCACATTAAAAATCCGATAAAAAAGAGTGAATAAAATATCGATAAAGGGGTCCAATAATTTGAAAAGCATTAAAGCAAAGGTATTGGTGGCATTTTCACTCATCATATCTTTATGTGTCATCTTAGGAGCATTCAACATTTATAGCAGCTACAAGTCACTGGCATACTCCCAGGATATCATCGAAAGGGACCTTCCGCTTCTTATCCAAGACGAAAAGCTCCTATATAATCTAGCACAAAGAACCGCATTCATCCGGGCCTATATTCTATATGGCCACGAGAGTTATAAAGAAAGGTTCTTACAATATACCGAAGAAAGCCAGGTCATCCAGGAGGAACTCCTAGCCTTAAGCGATTCTGATAAAACAAAGGAATTGATCGAGAAAAGCGTGGATTGGAGGACGATGATTGTAGAACGGGTATTTATCCAGTATGAAAAAGGAAATGAAGAACGCGCTAAAGAGATACTCAAAAATGAAGTGGCGCCAATCAGCAATGAAGTAATGGAGGGTTTCAAGGAGCTTGCTTCTAAACGCGAGGAATTGTTTGTCGCTTCAGGTAAAACCGTCATCGAAAGCGGGAAATCGGTCAAGACGACAAGTATCATCATATCCATTGCAGCAGTCCTTATCGGCCTTGTGCTGGCGCTTGTTACTGCCAACCTCATTACCACCCCCCTCCTTAAAATTAGGGACAGGATGAAAATGGTTGCTGACGGAGAGCTGAATCATGAGCCCCTGGAGCAAAAGTCATATGATGAACTGGGCGAATTAACGGTCTCCGCCAACCAAATGCAGAAAAACCTTCGTGATACGATCGAAAAAATGCTCGTTGTTTCGCAATCCGTTACCAACCAAAGCGAGGATCTGACTCAATCAGCAAATGAAGTGCAGCAGGGCAGCAAGCAAATAGCGTCTACGATGTATGAACTTTCGGAAGGTTCGGAGTCACAAGCCAGCCGGGCAGCTGAAATGGTTCGCATGATGGATGATTTCACCGGCAGGATCGAGTTGGCCCACCTGGAAGGAGCGGATGTGGCTAGAAGTTCAACCGAAATCCTTTCCTTGACCAAGGACGGCACCGCTTTAATGCGCAGTTCAGTCCAACAGATGCAAAGTATTGATGGGATTGTCAAAAATGCCGTAGAGCAAGTGAAAGGGCTCGATTCTCAATCACAGCACATCTCGCAGCTTGTGCAGGTCATCAAAGATATATCCAATCAAACCAATCTATTGGCGCTGAATGCAGCCATAGAGGCCGCTCGTGCTGGTGAACATGGCAAGGGCTTTGCCGTCGTCGCCGATGAAGTGCGGAAACTCGCTGAATCACACACTCCGTTGGGGATATCACCAATATTGTCTCCGCCATTCAAACGGGTTCAAAAACAGTCGTCCACTCCCTGGAAGATGGTTATACTCAAGTGGATGAAGGCACGAAACAGATCACACTCACAGGCCGAACCTTTGAAACAATCAATCACTCTGTCAGGAATATGGAAATGAAAATACAGCATATTACCGAAGAATTGAACTATATCTCCACAAATAGCAAAAAAATCAATCAGGCTATCGAAGATATCGCTGCCGTTTCTGAAGAGTCCGCGGCAGGAATCGAACAAGTCTCCGCCTCCGCTCAGCAATCCAGCTCTTCGATGGATGAAATCACGAATCATGCCAGTGAACTTGCATCTTCGGCAGAATTGCTGACTGCACAGGTTAAGAAAGTCCAATTATGACACTAGCAAGTTCCCGCTGCTTGAATGCGGGAACTTGCTTTTTTTCTCCTATTATAAGGGTTGTTTCATTTTCGTATATTCGGGGAATATATAACTATACACAATAATGAACCATTAAAAAAGCAAATCTATCAAAAGCGGCTGGAAGTGAATATTTTCCTTTGTTTTCAGAATATTTAGTGTATAATGAATATAATTAAAGGAATATTTTAACTGAAATAATGATTACTTCCAATACCTGCAAATCCTGTCCTTTCCTTCAACACCATGCACGGGCCCATATGCTCAGTAATTATCGATTGCATGCTTTCTCTCGAATCAAACCATTCACATCTTTATTCACACAAAAACATATTTTCCACTCCAAATTTGTAAAAAAAGGTTAAACTACACCAACGATATGTTACTATTAAACTAAGACCTTTTAACCCCATAAGGAGGAATTCATATGAAACGTTTTTTCAAATTCATCGCAGATTTTAAAGAAAGAAAAGCACTGGAACGGGAAACCGAAGAATTCTTTCGCAAAGAATACGAAAATTATATGAAGAAGAATCCTGACAATCAAGGAAAAAGAAGGAGATTAGCTCCTAGACTTTATGTGATTGATGGCGGTAAAAAGGGCTCCAACCTTGAGATTTCTGACAGAAAGAAATCCAGTTAACCTGATTCCTTCCATTATCAGCTACCCAAGCTGTAACTCAAGACCCACAAAAGTTAAATCTCCATGATTAACGGAGATCCGTGACCATTACATTCATTTACAATATATAAGCCGAAAGCTCAGATATGCTTCTGGGCTTTTTTATTTTTCATTCTTCTATAAACACTATATTTATAGAAGAAACTAGGTATTTTTTAAAAGAAATGGGTTAACTTTAGTTTATTTCATGTTTTAGGTAAAAGTTCAATTATAGACCCCTGGGTATTACCAAGGAAAATCCGAAAAATATCAAAAAAAAGAGATGTGTTCTTTTACTCATCTTTATCCATATTCAAAAGAGTTCAACTATTTGAGTCGTTAGATGCAATATTTCACATTGAATGACAAATGCATAAAAATTGTAACGTTTATGTCAAACAATGGGTATAAACAATTAACAAACTGTAATAAACCTAACTTTTAAAAATTAATTATTATTCAAATATAGCCATTATGAATTAGGTTCAAATACTCATAAACCTATTTTACTTCTGACCAAAATAGGTTTTTATTAAACTTTCCATAATTTAGTGTAAATAAAACCTCGATTCCCTCAATTTTCAGCCATATCTTTGTACTCATAAAACAATTTATCCCATTAGATACTATTACACTCTAATATACATATATTTGAAAAAGCTGACGATAACTATATTACGATAGAATAATTGACTCTTGCCTATTAAGTTTAAAATCATGTAGTGTGTATTCAGTAATTCAAATATTTGAAAAAAAGAGAGGTTAAAAAATGGCACCAATATTTATTTGTGCGATCTTTTTGCTTGGCTATGGCATTTTTGAACAAAAACGCCATCAGAAGCGTCTCGACTCCATCCCGGTACGTGTGAATGTGAATGGGATTCGAGGGAAATCGACTGTAACGCGTCTAATTACAGGTGTGATCCAGGAAGCTAAATACAAAACAGTAGGTAAAACAACCGGAACATCAGCAAGAATGATCTATTGGTTTACCGACAAGGAAAAACCGATTGTACGACGCCCGGAAGGACCCAACATAGGAGAACAACGGCGTGTAGTTAAAGAAGTGGCCGACTTAGGCACGGAAGCACTGGTTTGTGAGTGCATGGCCGTACAGCCTGACTATCAACTAATCTTTCAAAACAAAATGATCCAGGCAAACATTGGGGTCATCGTGAATGTATTGGAAGACCATATGGATGTCATGGGACCGACATTGGATGAGGTTGCTGAAGCCTTCACTGCTACCATTCCCCATAATGGTCACTTAATAACCATCGAAAGTGAATATTTGGACTTTTTCAAGCAAATTGCCAAAGAACGCAACACAAAAGTAATCGTTGCAGACAACTCCAGAATATCGGAAGAGTTCCTGCGTGAATTCGACTATATGGTATTTCCTGATAATGCATCACTGGCCTTGGCCGTTGCTGAAGCATTGGGCATTGATGAAAAAACGGCTTTTCGCGGCATGTTGAATGCGCATCCCGATCCAGGTGCCATGCGGATCACCAAATTCGGAGATCCCATCCAGCCAACTTTCTTTGTCAATGGCTTTGCTGCAAATGACGCGTCATCGACGCTGAACATATGGGAACGTGTCAATACGTTCGGATACAGCACAGAACCTCCTATCGTCATCATGAATTGCCGTGCCGATCGTGTGGACCGTACCGAGCAGTTTGCAAGAGATGTATTGCCTTACATAAAATCTGAAATCGTCATTGCCATTGGCGAAACCACATCACCGATTACAAGGGTATTCGAGCAAGGTAAATTGGATACTAAAGAATATTGGGATTTAGAAAACTGGTCAACTGAAGAAATCGTGGCCCGTCTCCGCCCATTGATGAAAAATCGCATCGTCTACGGTGTCGGGAATATTCACGGTGCAGCGGAACCATTAATTGAAGCATTCATGAAATCTAAAACAAAGCAAAAAGCAAGTTAAGTAGGAGGAACCTTAATGTTTGGATCGGATTTATACGTAGCCCTAGTACTGGGAGTAACGCTTAGCCTTATATTTTCAGAAAAGACGGGTGTCGTACCCGCAGGACTTATCGTCCCAGGTTATTTGGCATTAGTATTTGATCAATGGGAAATCATGCTCACCATTTTGATCATTAGTGTCGTAACTTATTTAATCGTCACCCACGGCCTTTCAAGATGGGTGATTTTATATGGAAGAAGAAAATTCGCCGCCATGATGGTGACCGGGATTTGCTTGAAACTCCTATTGGACTTAGTCTACCCCGTCATGCCCTTTGAAATATTCGAGTTTCGGGGAATCGGTATAATCGTACCTGGATTGATAGCGAATACCATACAAAGACAAGGAATGCCATTGACACTTGGCAGCACGCTTTTATTATCCGGCTTAACTTTCGGTTTAATGAACGTGTATTACCTATTCTGAGGTGCAAAAAATGAAACGGACTTTAAATGCAAAAGAAAAAACACTTATCTTTATTAAACGCACGAAGAAAAAGAATCTTAAATACACTGGAATCATACTACCTATATTACTAATCGCTTTAGTCATTACCACTTGGATGGGACGGGCTGAGGAAGTGAAAACAGTCGCAACAAAATCCGATCAACCATTGACGATGACAATGGTCGGTGATGTGATGATGGGACGTTATGTTGAAGAAGTGACGGAAAAGCACGGGTATGAATACCTCTTCCGGTATATGAAACCCTATTTTGCCAATTCGGATTATGTCAGTGGGAATTATGAACATACCGCTTTAAAAGAAGAGGTATCTAACTACAAGGAAGCAGATACTCCAATCCGGTTAAACTCCAATACTAGTGGTGTGGAAGCCATTAAAGATGCTGGCTTCTCTGTGGTGTCATTGGCAAATAACCATATGATGGACTATGAAGAACAAGGACTCCTTGACACGATTGATGAATTCAAAAGTGAGGATATGCACTATGTCGGTGTTGGATCGAACACTGCGGAAGCAAAAAACAGCATCGACTATGCGGATGTTAATGGCGTACGTGTTGCAACACTTGGCTTCACAGATGTTTACGGTAAGGATGCCGTATCAAAAAATGATAAAGCCGGACTATTGAACTCCAATCCTGATTTATTATTTGAAATGATCGGCAAAGCAAGGAATGCCAAGCAAGGCAATGCAGACTTGGTTGTGGTGAATATGCACTGGGGACAAGAGTATTCAACCTCAACAACCGATCGGCAAAAAGACTTGGCTAAAGCTATCATCGATGCGGGCGCTGACATCATCATCGGGCATCACCCCCACGTGCTTCAATCGTTTGATGTTTATAAAGATGGAATCATTTTCTATAGTCTAGGAAATTTCATATTCGATCAAGGCTGGACACGCACAAAGGATTCAGCCATGGTTCAATACCATTTAGCGGAAGACGGAAAAGCTACAATCGATGTCGTACCGCTGCAAATTGAAGAAGCAACACCAAGGCCAGCTACCTCTTCCATTGACAAATCACGTGTTTACCGACAGTTGACGAAGGAAACGAGTGAAAAAGTCCAGTGGTCTAAAAAAGAGGATCGCATCGAGATTACCTTGGATCACAAGAAGGTAATCGATCATAAGGGACAGCGTGAACAAGAGGAAAAGGCAGCAATGGAAAAGAAAGCTGCACTAGAGAAAAAAGCAGCACAAGAGAAAAAGGCCGTACAAGCTAAACAACCGGAAATGCAACCCATTCAGTAAGGAACGCTTTATCACTACTATTTTGAAGAATGAAGACACACAACTTAGAAGCTCAACGAAAAGGGGGAAAAACCGATGATTAACCGTATGACCGGAAAAGTGCTCATATCCCTAAGCTTGCTCATATATATTGCTGGATGTTCGAAGACACCCCCTATTTCTGACACGAATGATCCGATAAAGAGTAAAACGGAACAATCATATGGGGTCAGTTCTTCAAATCCACTCGCAATAGATGTCGGTATGGATATTTTGGAAAACGGCGGAACGGCGGCTGATGCCGCCATTGCGGTATCGTATGTATTAGGTGTAGTCGAACCTTATGGATCTGGCGTGGGCGGCGGCGGAGGTATGCTTATTGCCCCGGAATCCGGCGAACCCGAATTTATCGATTATCGTGAATCCTCCCCAGAAGACCCAAGTTCAAGACACGATGCAGGGATTCCTGGCTTAGTGGCCGGCATGCAGGTCATCAGTGATAAGTATGGGAGCGTACCAATGGCAGATCTTCTTCAGCCGGCGATAGATTTGGCTGAAGACGGATTTGAAGTCGACGAATCGTTATCATCACGCTTAGAAGCGGCTCAGCCAAGGATATCCTCCGATGCGACTTCACTTTTTTATCCTGATGGTGATGCCATTGAACCAGGCAAAACCCTCGTCCAGGAAAGACTTGCTGAAACATTGAAGGAGATCCAGCAGGAAGGACCTGATGGTTTTTATAAAGGGGAAATTGCGCGGGATATTAAAAGGGAATCAGATATCGACTTGATGGATTTAAAGCGCTATGAGGTGAAAGAACGGAAACCGGTCCAAGGAACATTTGCCGGTTATGATGTTTTTACCGCCCCTCCGCCCTTTTCAGGAATTACCGTTCTTGAAATGTTAAAGCTAGCCGAGGAAATGAACCTAGGTGATTCTTCAAGCAAATCAGCTTATATGAAAGTCTTGGGGGGCATCACGGATACTGCTTATCAAGATCGGACCGTCCATGTTGGAGATGGAATAAGTCACTCCAAGGCGGAAAAATTGCTCTCCCCCATTCACTTGGATAATCTTAAAAATAAGATAAAAAGTGAAAAATGGGAAGATAAAGAATCGAATGGTTCCGAAGAACATGAAAGTACGACACACTTTGTGATAATGGACAAAAATGGCACTGTCGTTTCCACAACAAATACGCTCAGTAACTTTTTCGGATCTGGGGATTATACAAATGGATTTTTCCTTAACGATCAATTGAAAAATTTCAGGTCCGGCTTGAACTCTCAAGAGGCATATAAACGGTCAAGAACTTTCACCGCTCCGACCATTCTCAAGAAACCTGGGCGCGAATCGATCGGGATCGGCTCACCAGGCGGTGATAGGATTCCGCAAGTATTGATGCAGGTTCTTTATTCTTATACAGAAAATGAAGGCTCATTACAGGATATCGTCGATCGTAATCGGTTCGTCTTTGATGGAAAGAAGATTTATACAGAATCCAGGCTTTCGGATGAAACCATATCCGACTTGGAAGATTCAGGATATGAAGTCATTCAGAAGATTTCCCCCATGTATTATGGCGGGGTTCAAGGACTCGTTAAAAACGAGAAAAATGGACAAATATCCGGAGCTGGAGATAAAAGAAGAAACGGAAGCTGGAAAGCTCAGCATTAAACAGGCAATCCAGCCCCTCCTTTTCTAAATATCATATGAATTTTAGCGTTGTATAAGGGGATTTTGAATATGAATATCGTAAAAAAAATAACAAGCTGGGTAATACCTGTCCTTCTTGTAGCAGCCCTGCTTGTAACAATGAATACGTTTAAACGGACAGAAACGTTAACACCCGACGAGCAAAAGAAAATAGAACAATATACAACAGTCGAAAAATAAAAAAAGCTGGGGCATCCCCGCTTTTTTTATTTTTGCCGTCAACGGGTATGGAAGATTAGATACACTACAGATACGGAGGATTACCATGATTGAAAATAGCTATACCGATTTTTTTGAACTGCAGGAAAATGAACAAGAATACCTTGATTACCGCATCATCGTTCATCACAGGAATCCTGATATTGCAGTTCTAGCCATCCATGGCGGGAATATCGAACCAGGTACGAGCGAAGTTGCGGCCGCACTTGGAGAGAGACTTTGTGCAAGCACCTACCTATTCGAAGGCCTAAAACCAAGGGGCAACCAGGTCCTCCATATAACATCCCGCTTATTCAATGAACCGAGCGGCGTTTCGATGGCAGCGAATGCTCAGACCACCCTTTCGATCCATGGCCACTACGACGTACATCATGCGCTGGTTTACATTGGCGGAAAGAACGAACCATATAAGAACCTTATCCAGCAATGCCTCAACAAAGCTGGATTTCAAACTGATCATGCACCGCAGCACCTTTCTGGCATGAATGGAAACAACATCACCAACACATCCAAAACTGGTGCAGGGGTGCAATTGGAACTTTCCACAAAGCTCAGAAAAAGCTTTTTCAAAGGTGATGACTTTACCAGTAAAAACAGGGTCAATCACTGTAATCTTCTTAAACGGTTCGTTACTGCCATTGAAAAAGCGACTCATGAATATAAACAGGTTGAATGACCTTCTTAGTCCATGAGGCTTTCAACTTGACCGAAGCTTTCGAATTTCTCGGCAAAATAACCTGACGAAAGGTTGGAAATATGAACGCCTGCGTTTTCCGTTGTATGGAGAAAACGTCCGTCACCCAGATAAATACCTACATGCGTCACACCTAGCCTTGTTCCTGTGTCGCTAAAAAATACTAAATCCCCTGCCTTTGGATTATAAATTTTGGGTACCAATGAAAAGTATTCCTCTGCGGAACCTCGTTTTACCGAAAGGCCCTGCTCTTTCATGACCCAATAAATGAAGCCGCTGCAATCCATTCCGGTCATTGGATCTTCTCCCCCGAAAGCATAGGTGAATCCGCGTAAAGTGTATGCATACTTGATGACATCATATGCCTTATCATATGCAGCCTCCTGGTTTACGTAAAACGGATATAACGGGTTGCTGTATAGTTGAAGATACTGCCCTTGCATCAACTCATCGGTATTTAAAGCGTTACGACTTTTGATCGTACTCAAGGAAATACTGTAATTCTCGGATATACTTTTAAGTGTTTCTCCCGTTTGGACGATATGCTCTCCTTTAGGCGTATATGTTTTGTACGCCACTTGGTATTTTGCAAAGTAATCTTCTGTAGTGGATCTCACCTGAACCGTTTCCGCACCATATCCAGAATTGACAAATTGGTTATTGCCGACATAAATACCCGCAGTCACCACTTTTAAGCTGTCTTTTTCCAGAAAGAATATTATATCCCCAGTTTTCGGAGTGGCTGTATCCATCCCTTGCTTATAAAAACCATCTACTGTCAAACGGTCAACCGGCACATTTTGCCGGGAAAGCACCCAATGAATCAATCCGCTCGAATCGAATCCTTTTTCAGGCGTCTCCTCTCCAGCTGTCTTTTTAAACCCTATGAAAGATCTCGCATATTTCGCAATTTTTTTTCCTCTCTCCGACCATTGATAGATGGAAGGAATATACGCCGTTTGAATGATTGTCAACTTTTGGCCCGCAAATAACTTATCATCCGGTAAACCATTCGTCTTCATCAATTGTTCAGCCGATATTTCATATGTCTTGGCAATCGATTCCACCGTTTCGCCAGAGATTACAGTATGCACAGGATCTGCAGCCTCGGCCTTTAAACCAGGTAAAAAAGTAAAACTAACCATGAATACCAATGTCAGTATCATACAGCTTATTTTTCCATTAAACATTTTAACCTTCCTTTATATGCTGAAATATTTATATATTTACGATGTTCATGTAAATCCCATCATACGAATCTTCTATCCTATCATTCACTCAATCAGATTCACCTTAATGCTCACAACAATAATATTATCGGTAAAAATAACGAAACCTTTAGCCTATTTTTCACAAAGAACCAACAGTCGGATTCAATAAAACACCATAAAAGCAAATCATTATTCCTATACCTCATCGAGAAAAGTTGGAAATCGAAGAATTCCTAGAGGATTTTGTTTACACACTTTGATAAAAATGGAAGATATGTAGCATAGTTTTGGAAGGGAAACGTATTTGAGGTTTTGCATGAGAACAAACGGAAATTGATTACGAAGGCGATGGATTATTGATCAGGAACCCAAACCCATTGGTACACCCATCATCTAGCAGAAGTAAATAAGGGGAAAGCTAAATGGCATTCCCCTCTCGTTACTATGAATCTATCGCATATAAATTTGTGAAGCTTCTAATATCCGTGCCGACTTGTCCGATTCCTATATATTATTCCCCTTTGTAAAAAAAGCATGGATACTTGACCCGATCCTCTAAATTATACTTTTGTGCTTCAATTTTTTGTCCACCATAGAGAGATGTCCCAGCGATTCACCTTTCAGAATGATGAAATGGCAATCCAACAAAAAAGGAAACCACTGTAATGGCCTCCCTTTTTGCAACACTTCTTATTCCCTACTTCTCTATCTGGAATTCCCCTAGCGTCTGCTCCAAATCATTTATTAACTGTGTAAGCTGCTGTGTATATTGAGCAAGTTCATTGGAAGAAGCAGCTTGTTCCTCCATGGATGATGCAATTTCTTCTGATGAAGCTGTCGTTTGCTGTGATACGGCGGTGATTTCTTCTATCACTTTAATAACCGTTTCTTTTTGTCGATTGATGCTTTCAATGGATTGTGTTTCTTCCTGAATCGAATTGGATATTTTCCCGACTGAATCTTCCAGCTCTTTCATGGCTTCACTTACCGTGTTCACGGCATTTTTCTGATCCTTGCTGATTTGATTCGTTTCATTTGTCGTTTTCAGCAATTCCTCTGTATCTGACAGAATGCTTTGGATGATTGCTTGAATATTTTTTGTAGCTTCTTTTGAATCATCAGCCAAGCTCCTTACTTCATTCGCCACGACAGCAAAACCTTTGCCGGACTCACCTGCCCTTGCAGCTTCTATAGATGCATTCAAAGATAATAAATTGGTTTGTTCCGATATTTTCGAAATGGCATTCGTGACATCTGAAATGGTTTTTGATTTTTCCACAAGTCTTAAGCTCATGCTGGATGTTGTCTGGTGTGAGCGCCAACACCTTCCAGTTCACTTCAGGGACCGTACTCCATTCACCTGTGTAATCTTCACCATCCAACGTCAAGGGTTGGTTCGCTTTTCCGCCCCCATTATACATGTCGGCCACCCACTTGAACTCTGAACTGAATCGATCAGTGTCCGTAATGAAATCCTCCACACCTTCTTCCATGCCGCTTTTGTCAGGATTCATATTCTTCCCGTCCATATCCTTCATGAATGAACTCACGATAAACCCTTGTGAATCCAATATCACCAGATTGCTAGTGGAATCTTTTTCGATGGTTGACCTCATTTTCCCGATTGCCGCAAGGTCGATATCATAACCCAGGGCCCCTGCCATTTTCCCGTCCGATGAAACGGGCGTGACAACGGAAGTCATGATCATTCCCGAACCTCCATCTTTATACACATCCATCCATTTCGTTTCTGGTCTTTCGGTCAGCTGCGTATAAGTCTTTGTCTCCCTGGCATCCTGATTGAAATCCATTTGGGGAGAAGCATACAAGGAACCATCCGATCCATCCATATAATAAACGGAAATTAAATCCTCATTGTTCTTTTGAAAAGCCTCTAACGTTTTTTGAATATCCTTGATTGAATCACCATTCTTGATCTGATTGGAAACCAGCTGTGATAATTGCTCTAGCGAATTTTCATACGTGGCCATGCTCAAATCGATTTGTGCCGCTGCATTTTGGGCCGAGCTTTCGTTGATGGACGTACTATCTTCTTTAAAAATGGAAGTCACCTTTACCCCCATTATCGAAACGGATACGACTATCGCGAGAAAAACGGATGTACATATAAATAGTAACCATTTTATCCGGAGCGATATCCTTCTCTTTACTTTTTCTTTCTTGTCAATCGATGAACTTCTCATCAATCGTTTCCCCCTTTTATTTGGCCTGCAAATGCCCTTATGTGTGAAAACAAAGATTCAATCTATGCTCAAAATGGATCCTTCCTAAATTACGGTCACTTACTTTATTTTTCCACATAAACATACTGTATACCTATCAACCCCTTGTCAATCACCAATAACGGATAAATTAATAGGTCTAAAGTTCGCATTCCATTTTCAAATAAAAAAACCCTTGGATTGTATAGAATCCAAGGGTTTCACATAGGGGATATTAAGTCAGCAATAAAACGCGATTTAGCGTAATGCTGCGGCTAAGCTTTCTCCGAATTCTTTTGCGCCATCCGGACCATCACCCGTTATGATGTCACCATGCGCAACGACATGCTGTTTTACATATTCAGCGGAATTGGCTTTCAATTCGTCAATTTGAACATCAACTGGGTAACAAGCAGCTTTACGTCCAGAAAGTAAACCTGTTTTCGCTACAGTGACAGAACCTGCACAAATTCCCGTTACAAGAACTTTTTGTTCATGCGCTTGTTTCAAAAAACTTTGCAGTTCTTGGTTGCCCCATAGATGATCATTCGTACCTGATCCCCCAATTACTGCGATTGCATCATAATCACTTGCTGAAACTTCAGAAAAGATCACCTCTGCCAAAGCCTTGCCTTGATAGTCACCAGTTATTTCTCCTGTTTTCGTACTGGCTATCGTCACTGCCACCCCTGCATTTTCCAATACTTCCTTCGGCTGAAATAATTCATCTTCATTAAAACGTTCTGGTGGTATAATTAGTAATGCTTTTTTACTCATATATATTGCCTCCTGAATTGAATTGTCTGATGACACTCAAATTGTAACGCTCGTAATCGGCGCTGTGAAGAATGCACTTTTATGTGCGGAGGTTACCTTAAGGTTACTGGTAAAATAAAAAAGGAGCTAATGTCCATGTCAGAAACATTAAGAGATGAAATCAAAGAAAAGATCTTAAACGGCTATTATAATTGCGAAAAAGAACTTACTTTATCCATATTCAGCGGCAAATGGAAAATCGTCATTCTATGGCATTTAGGTGTAGAAGGCCCACACAGATTCAGTGAACTACAACGGCTTTTCCCGAAAATATCCCATAAAATCTTAACGAATCAGTTACGTGAACTAATGGAAGACGGCATCGTCCATCGGGAGGTATATCCCGAGATCCCTCCAAAAGTCGAATATTCCATGACTGAACTTGGAATGACCTTGCTGCCGATCGTTGAAATGATGTATGAATGGGGAAAAAACAGGATGAATGAAATTAAACAAGAAATGCATGTCAGTGAAAATGATGGGAATAAATAATGCATTCGTGACCCGAAAAACAAAGCCCATTGTAAAATGTGAGCGTTGCCTCCAGACACTCGCTTTCCAAGGGCCGGGACCCCACTAGTGCATGCTGTGAAGGCTTGGCAGGCAGTCGGCGGAAAGGGAGCGATTTCTGAAATCAACTGGAACATTTATTAAGAAAAAACTGTAGGCTAGTCTCATCCCCAATATTCTTAAGACTAGATTATTCTTCATGTTTTTTTCCTATATCCTTAATCGATTGAAGAAATTTGCGACACTCCTGCCGAATAACTGGCTAGACGAGACACCGCAGACGCTTGCGTCGAGGAGGCTTGGCAGACTGTCGGCGGAAAGGGAGCGGATTTCTGAAATCAACTGGAACATTTTTTAAATAAAGGTTATGTTAAATAATATTGTTATTTTTTAGTCAAATAAATGAGACCTTCTCTTATCAGGGGTCTCATAATCATTTTAATTTTTAAAATTACTCGTACTTACATAGCTTTGGAACTACAAAATCGGGAAAAGTCTTGATTATTTTTTTATATGTTGCGAAATTCGATTGACCTGAGATAACCGCAATGTTATCTCCATCATAGCCAATCCAAAAAATACTTGCATCGACTTCTACTTTAACCACTACTGTTCCCGCAATTTTCCCTTCCCAATTTCCTTTCCATTCTCTTTGTTCTACACTAAATACATCTTTGTTTGTGGACCATAAAACTAAATCATTCCCACTACCAAGAGTAATATAGAAAGGGAAAATCTCCTTAAACTGCTTTTCATTCTGGATTTCAGTAACAACGTATCGGTTAGTTAAGTATCTATAACTGATATTGAATTCCTTGCAATTATGTTCAAACTCATCTTTCCAATAAGAAGAAACCTCAGCACAAAAATAAAGTGGAAATGCTTTCATATTCCTCATCCACAATGGCAGGAAATTTTCATCACATTCTGGTAGATAAAAGCCATCCATTAAGAAAACATATGGTGTAGTGCCTTCTATTGCAAACGGAAAAAAACCTCCAGCATCAGGATTTGAGTCATAATATCTCTTCGGGAAATA
>NZ_JVPL01000274.1:0-2229 GCF_001054655.1 Bacillus sp. 220_BSPC | reverse complement strand
CCTGAAGAAATGATTCGAATAAAAGAGGAATCATCTGAACTATATAAAGCCTTAGGGGAAATCAAAGATACATATCGAAAGGTGATCGTTTTAAGAAAAATCAAAGGTTTTTCTATTGAGGATACAGCAAAGATATTGAGTTGGTCTGAGAGTAAAGTTAAATCGACTCTTTTTAGAGCTATTCCTGCATTGAAAAAACAATTAATAAAGGAGGGTTATTTGGATGAAAAAACAATATGAAGATACTGATTTTGATAGTTCTTTAAAGAAGTTAAATGCCGATCTAATGTGGAAAACAACACAAAAACAAGAACTGAAAAAACGAATCATTACTAGTATTGAAAAATTGGAATCCCAAGAGAAAAATAAGAACCCAATCCTAGTAACTCGTATCAAAAAAGTAAGTTGGATCAGGACGTTAACATACTTTGCTATCGCATTGGTCATATTATTTAGTTTATTTATTGGCTCAGCTTTCATCTCTCCTGCAATGGCAGAAGTGGTCTCAAAAATTCCATTCTTAAACTCAATTATGAATAAAGAACCGGTTGGTACTATTATTAATGAAGAATTAAGCGAGAAGGGCTACAAATTTAGTGGTCCTAATATTAACTATCCCAATAAAACGATAACTATAACTGTTGAGGGTTCTAATCAATATTATAAAAGTGTTAAAGGTGAAATTGAAGGTATTGTGAAGGATATATTACAATCAAACAATTATGATGCTTATAAAGTTAAAATAGAAAAAAATGTGGATGTTCCTTATAGCGAAGATGAAAAGAAACACATTGAAGAGCTAGAAAAAAAGTATAAGAAGGATATGGTACTTTCGAGGGCTCTTGATAAAGTTTTTGAAAAGTATCACATCTTACAGTATGGTGTGAATCCCAATAAGACAATAGAAATAGCCCTACCGGACACCGAAACAAATACAGATGAAATTAAAAAAGAAATTAATAATATACTGCAGAAAACAACAAAGGAGAAATACTCAGTCAAATTTAATAAAGTAGACATGGATAAAAGAGATCGAGACAAAAGATGGATGACGATTCTAGATTCCATTACTGATGAATTAATTGGTAAAAGGGATTATAAAGTTACGTTGACTGGATATTCCATCAACCCAGAACCTAGGATTGATATATGGACGTCTTTAAATAGCTCGGATCCTGATTCAAAGGAACATGGTGATAATATCGAAAAGGTCCTTAAAAAATATCTGAATTCTAAAGAAATGCAACCATTGGTTAAAAATGATTCATACAAAATTTATGTATACAGTAAGGATAAAAAGAAGATAAATTAAACTAGCATACATCTCTAACTTTCAGTTTTTTTGGAATTAACGGAGGCTTAGTTTAATTAGGGAGGGTTGCTGCGGCAACCTTTTTTTAATGAACTAACGGGTGCTTTAGCTGAAGATCAGGGCTGTCTTAAAGACAGCTCTTTCTTTATGCAACTATCGGGACAGGTTAGTGGAAGATGTAACTATAAATATAAAACATTAACCATAAGAGATTCTTATGTATTTTTATAAATAATATAAAATTTTATTTACGTTGGAAGTTTAGTATCCTTGTATTAAGGGGAATTTTGGTAAAATTTGAATTCATTAGGGGGTGCTAAAATGATTAAAGGATTACATCACGTTCAGATAACTATTCCAAAGGAGACTGAAGAAAAGGCTAAAAATTTCTATTGTGGTATTTTAGGTTTACAAGAAATCGAAAAACCCGAATCCCTTAAAGGACGAGGAGGATTTTGGTTAAAAGTCGGTGATAAAGATGTACATATAGGAACAGAAGATGATTTTGATAGATTGAAAACTAAAGCACATATTGCTTACGAAGTAGAAGACATCTCATATTGGAAAAATAGATTAACAAAAGAGAATATACAAATACTTGATGGTGTTCCAATTCCAAATTTTGAACGATTTGAATTTAGAGACCCATTTGGTAATAGGGTAGAAATGATTCAAAATTTGAACTTATAAGTTCTTTTTTGAAACATAGAGTACATAGAAGGCCTTAATGAACTAACGGGTGCGTTAGTTCATTAAGGATCACAAAAATAATCAATCTTTTTATAAAGTAATCAAGAAGATTAAAAATATATGGTGTTCGAAAAAGGGGAGGGAATAGATATTGCCTTCCCCTTTGTGTTTACAGATAAATTTGTATGACTGTATTGTTTATAATGTACTCGATTTTGTATCTCAAA
>NZ_JVPL01000273.1:0-17847 GCF_001054655.1 Bacillus sp. 220_BSPC | reverse complement strand
GTTATCATTTTTGTGGATGGACTATCGGATAAAGATCTCATTGATAAGCATATCATGCCATCATTGATGGTTGATTTTTCAGCAGAATATAAACAGAACCTTCCCTACCTCAAAGGGAGCATTTCAAAAGAATTCATAAAAAATGAAGTGTTATCCATTAGTGAAATAGAAGCTGTCCGCTCCATTAAAGAATTAGCCTCTAAAGTACTAACAGGTTCTACCGCCCTTTTAATTGATGGGTCTTTGGATGCGCTGCTCCTTGGAACTGCCAAACATAAAACAAGGGCAATTGAAGAGCCGGTATCAGAGGCACTAGTCAGAGGTCCCCGTGTCGGTTTCACTGAATCATTGAGTGATAATACATCTTTTTTAAGGTGTAGTGGTGAAATCGAGAATTTATCGTTAGTAAAATTCCAAGTAGGAAAGCGTTCAAAAAAGGATTTGGTTGTCGCATACATAAAGGATATTGTTGATCCCGAATTAGTTAAAGAGGTGGAAAATCGAATTAAGAAAATTGATATTGATAGTGTTCCTGAATCAGGTTATGTAGAGCAGCTTATTGAAGATAATTACCTTAGTCCTTTTCCGCAGGTACAGAATACAGAGCGTCCTGATCGCGTGGTCGCTGCTTTGATGGAAGGGCGAGTGGCCATCTTGTTAGATGGGACCCCTTTCGCTTTGATCGTTCCTGTTACCTTAAGCATGATGCTACAATCACCGGAAGATTATTATGAAAGGTGGATTCCTGGAACATTCATCCGTATGCTTCGTTACCTCGCAGCTATTCTGGCCCTTTTTACACCGTCATTGTATATAGCTTTCATCTCATTTCATTCAGGATTGATTCCGACCAAACTGGCCATCTCCATTATCGGAACCAAGTCCGGGGTTCCGTTTCCGGCACTTATCGAGGCATTATTCATGGAAATAGCCATCGAAATTTTGAGGGAAGCAGGACTGCGATTGCCTAAGCCAATCGGTCCAGCAATGGGAATTGTCGGCGGTTTAATCATTGGGGAAGCTGCTGTTCAGGCAGGGATAGTTAGTCCTGTTTTGGTGATTGTGGTAGCGTTAACCGCCATTTCATCGTTTTCCATTCCGCACTATAGTATCGGGATTACATTACGGATGCTTCGTTTTCCCGCAATGCTATGTGCTGCCACGTTCGGATTATACGGGGTCATTCTTTTTTTCCTTTTAATGACCAGCCATTTAGTGAAATTAAAAAGCTTTGGTGTGCCTTATTTGAGTCCAGCCGTTCCTTATCGCTTAAGTGAGTGGAAAGACCTGGTGGTCCGCATGCCACTTATGATGATGAAACGCCGTCCAAAGATGTTGCATACAAAAAACCCCATACGTAAAGGATAACCTATCGGTGAAAGGGTGGTTATAGAATGATTATCAGTCCGAAAGACAAAATTACAACTCCTCAAGCAGCTGTCATTGTCATTAACTTCATACTCGGCACAGGATTGCTCACCCTACCCAGATCATCTACGGAGAAGGTACAGACACCAGATGTATGGATAAGCGTTATTTTAGGCGGAGTTATCACTATAACCGCGGGGCTGATCATGGTCAAATTAAGCCAACAGTTTCCCGAAAAGACCTTCTATCAATACATCAATGAAATTGTCGGAAAATGGCTGGGCGGGTTACTTAGTTTAGTTGTAGTCTGTTATTTTCTTACAACTTCCAGTTTTCAGCTCCGTGCAATGGCGGAAGTGATAAGGTATTTACTTTTGGAAGGTACGCCTACTTGGGCAATTATGATGATTTTCATGTGGGTAAGTCTTTATCTCATCATCGGCGGCATTAACCCGATCGCCCGTCTTTTTGAAATTATTTTACCTTTGACAGTTATCCTTTTTTTGGTTGTTACTTTTATGAGCTTTAAAATATTCGAGATCGATAATCTTCGTCCGGTATTAGGAGAAGGAATCGTCCCTGTATTAAAAGGAGTAAAAACGACGGCTCTCGCTTTTTCAGGGCCTGAAGTCATGCTACTGCTTATTCCATTTATGAATTCACCAAAAAAAGCAGTAAAAGCCCTGCTTGTTGGAGTTTCCATTCCACTGATTTTTTACGTGATAACGGTCGTAATGGTCATCGGGGCATTATCTGTTGATGGAGTGGTGATGAGAACATGGCCAACACTTGATCTTATCCGAAGTTTTGAAGTCGCCGGGTTGATCTTTGAGCGGTTTGAATCTTTATTGCTCGTTGTCTGGATCATGCAAATATTCGCCACATTTACGATCACATTTTTTGCAGCCGCTTTAGGGCTAGCTCAAATTACGGAAAAAAGCATACACCCATTCATGTTTGGTTTGCTTCCGATTCTCTACATCCTTGCCATGATTCCGAAAAATATCAATGACCTATTTAAGCAAGGAGATTTCGTCGGCAATGTCGCCATGTTTTTATTTGGTATACTCCCACCTTTACTGCTTATCATCTCAAGAATAAAGGGAGGGAAAAAATATGAAACAATCACATAGCAATACACGCCCCCTCTTCATTTCCCTCTCTACTATTTTGTTCTTATCACTAGCAGGATGCTGGAGCAGTCATGAAATTGAAGAGCAAAGTTTAGGTATAGGTTTGGCATTCGATAAAGCCAAACAGTCCGCAATCGAGAAAAAGTTAAACGAACAAGGGGAGGGTTATTCAAAAAGGAACCTGATTACTGCAACCTATCAATTCATCACTCCACAGGTAGCGAGTTCAACAACGAATCAATCCGGACCACAAAAAAAATCTTATGTTAATGTTTCCGAAACTGGAGATTCCTTACACCAAATGGTTCGTGAAATATCATTGAGAAGTGAACAACCCGTGACCGCTCACCATATGAAAGTGGTTGTTATCAGCGAAGAACTTGCAAGATCGTATAAGTTGGGACAATTACTTGATCAAAATCTACGGGAAAGTGAGCTTAGACCAAGCTGTCTTGTTTTCATCAGTAAAGGGAGAGCAAGCAAGACACTGGAAACAAAGAAAGCAGGGGAAATTCCAGCATTCCGCCTGGCTGGCATTGTAGAAAATGCCTATCGAACAACGAGGATTTTACCCCCCATGTCGCATATTAAAGTAGAAAGCAAGATCACATCAGGATCTAGTTTCCTGATTCAAAAAGTTCTATCAGTGGATGGGCAAGTCAAGTT
The DNA here is from genome assembly GCF_001054655.1 of Bacillus sp. 220_BSPC. Classification (NCBI taxonomy): domain Bacteria; kingdom Bacillati; phylum Bacillota; class Bacilli; order Caryophanales; family Bacillaceae; genus Bacillus; species Bacillus sp. 220_BSPC. Next base: position 14,680 of record NZ_JVPL01000273.1, on the reverse strand, counting down.
TGCCGGAGCTGCCGTAATTGCTGGAAAGACACACAAAATGACAGGTACTTTAGACGAAGAGGAACTGGAGGGCGTAACATGGATAACAGGTAAGGGGAAAGGCGGTGTAGTGAAAAGCTTTGATAAAGAAACCGGTCAGCAGATTGTATATGAAATAGAGTCCATGAAAAGCAGTATCGTACCTCGAGTTGAAGCGGACAGCATCTCTTTTGATGTAAACATTGAGTCAGTGGGTAGACTGTCTGAAAACTGGGTAGTTTCAGGGGATTCTTTTAATAATGAATTTCTTAAAAAGGCAGAAAAGTCATCTGAAAAAGAAGTGGAGCGGTTGGTGGGGAATGCATTGAAAAAAATGCAAAAAGAATACAAAACGGACGTCGCCGGTTTTGGAAATCGATTGAGAATTGAGCAGCCCAAAGTATGGAAGAAAGTTAAAAAGGATTGGGATCAAACATTTAGTGAAACTCCAATAAACTTCGATGTAAAATTAACGATTAATGATTATGGGGCATCAGGAGGAGCAAAGAAGTGAATCCTCTGAGCTTCTAGCATTAAATGTTGGAAATGAAAACTATTTATACATATACGATAAGCATGAAAAGGCCTCCCACAGTAAACTGCGGGAGGTCTTTTGATTTTCCCATCGAAAGATCAGCTTAATTCCACTTTATTAATTTCAGATAAATAAACCCCATTTAAAATCGAGCCTTCATCTGCAACAACATATTCGATAACAGTCGGGCTTATGGTCCGAATATAAACAAAAGCTGAATCATCCACATGCTCAATCCGAAGCTTTTTCCTCTGTGCCTGCTTAATGTCAAGCTGATTGGTACTAGCTTCCGGCAGGCTTGTGTAATAAATTTCAAAATCCTCTTCTGACGCATCAATGAAAAGATGCCAAATGTTATACTCTTCTTCTTGATCAATCATTGTTTTTAATTTCCCTTTTCTCCCGATGCCAAGAAAATACTTGAACTTCGATTCCCCATTCACCATATCGCGGTCAATAACTTTTATACTTCCGCCTTTTCTGCTTTGTACAAGCCCAAAGGCAACGCCTGTTTTCCCTGTAGGGGCGGTTATTATATCCCGGTTAACCACTCTGTTTCTCTCTTCTTGCTTTAAATAAGCACCTTCTGTCCCCAGTGGCGGGAGAATCTCAAAAAGATCACCAGACACTTCTCCCCAGTTTTGAGTGTTCTGCACTTCCCTCTCAATCCATTTATTAAATAGATTCATGACGACCGGGGATTTACTTGAATTACCAGCAAGCAGTATATTCACTTTATTAATTTTGCTGTGTTCTGACCGGGCAAAAGCGCGCCGTAATGACTCAAAGAAATTTTTAATGCCTTTGTCGATTCTTGCCTCAATCTGTTGTTCCATTTCATCTTGATCGATCAAAAGTTCCACATTGAGTTTAGCGTGGCCGGCTTTGTCAAACAAATCTGCCCGGATCATGCCTTTTCCAAACTGTTCTTCATACCGTTCATGTCTTTCCCAAAGCGGCCTTAATTTTTCCACCAATTGTTTCGCATTTAAATAGGCTTCTTGTGACTCATTAATCAGTGTTTCACTTCCGGGAAACTTCACACATTCCGCTGGGAGGGTAAAAGGAATGTTTAGCTCACGCATTGTTCTTTGGTTGTTTTTAAACACTTGGAACGCCAAAAGCTCCAGCATGTTCTCACCGCCTAAATACCGGTCCCCGCCCGCTGCAAAATGCTCAATGACATAATCATATCTACTTTCTTTCAAGCCAGCTTCACGCCAAATCCCAAAATCAAAATCTGTCGTTCCTCCACCAAAATCAAACACACCATAGTACGTTTTTTCATCCTCTTCCGGTTCAAACCCGTATTCCTGTAACGCACAAACGGCATAGGCTGCAGGTTCACTCGCCCCAGCAGTGACACGAAACTTTTTCATTAATTCTTCATCCAGCTGAATCGGCATAGGAAGCGTCTTTTTTAACCCACGTTCAAAACACTTTAGAATTTTTTCCCTTACCTCTTTTTCATACGTCACCGGGAAAGAAAGGGTGTAATCGAGGTAAATCCCATTGTTCTGGTTATTGATATACAAACCGAGGTAGTAGGCGTATAACTCGATTGGGTTGATTTCCTGATCGGTTAAGTCCAAAAAGGAACGCAGTACAACGGCATATCCCCTCTTGTCTTTTAATCGGAGTTCATTATTCTTTTCTCCAGCCCACTGCTTTAGATTATTCAATATGGAATAATAATGGTCACTCTTTCCATTCATCAAGTTGTTAAGAGCATTGTGGGAAACCGTCACATCCTGCCACCTTGTATCTGGTCTTCCTTCTTTTTCTTGATAAAGCTCCAGGAAATGTGCTAAATCAATAAATTCAATCACGGTTGGATTTTCATAATGCCAGTCTTGTACTTCCGTGTTATGGTAGCCAACCCCAATACGCATGGGAAGAGTAAAGTCACTTTCTTCTTGATGAACGACCACTGTACTTTTCGTTCCAAAATCAATGCCAACTATGCCGTCCTCCCTTATATCCATTTTAGGGTTTCTGGCCATTATTTCTTCGTTCAGTTTTATCGTTAAAGGTTTTTCATCAGAGGTGACAGGCCATAAATCCCAATGTCCCCGGTTTGGATCTGTTAACATCTTTTCATCATATGTATCTATATCGGCTCTTACTTTTTCAGAGTTTAAAAGCTTCTCATAAAACGTGTTGGAATCGATAGCGATCGATGGCAATTCTTTAAGAAAACTTTCATGATCTAATTCCTTTAATTGATACAATTCCAGCAAATAATCATACTCCTTCTGGCGTTCTGCGCTTAATCCGCTTGGAACTAACCGGTTTTCCAGCCAGAGTTGGAGAGCCTTTCGGTCATTGATTTCAAAAGCATTTTCCTCATTTAAACGGAAAACGGGAACGAAAAATCCCTTTCCAAGCAAATTGTTTTTTTGATTTACTACATCGTAGCTTTGAATGTCGTACCCGTGGGATTTAAACGCTATCGATTTAGAAGAGTTAGTTTGATTGGCAAATATCCTTGAAATGGAAGGATTTTTACTCACGGAATAATCGTCTAAAGTTAGTATTCTCTTATATACAGGGTGATCGGTTGTATTGAAACTTTTCGCAGCCTCTTCCCGTGTCATGGCATCACCTTTAAAACCGGAAACGTCCAGATGCTTTTTGTAGTCAAAATCCTCGTCCATTAATTCATAGTATTTTCTATAAGGAAATACCGCTGCGATGTTATGATCATATATAATATTCCCATTATTCATGTAAACCCATCTGGAACGGAGCATCTTTTTAATGTCTTGAAAGAAGCTCGCTTCATCCTTGAAGAAGGTTTCTTCTGCACTCTGATATAAATGGCTGATTAACGATCTCACTTCTTTATAAGTCATTGAAATGGCAGAGACCGGAACGGTTTGGGAATCAGGTGAGAATAGAACCTGCTCTTCGTTCTTATTCATTAAGTATATGGAACTGTCTATGTTATTTTTTTCAGCTAAGCTTGTTACGTTCTCAATCGGCTCTTTATCTTCCATCGTTTCTTGTTTTTCAACTTCTTTTAATAATTCTTCAGAAATTGCATCACCAGAATCCAAATAACATATCAGGTCACCAATCTTGACTATAGTGTCCTCCGCTACGTTCAATTCTTTAAGGGTACCTTCTTTTTCTGAAAAGAGGTCAAATTCGATGCCCTCACAGCTGAATTTGGCTAAGCTTTCGCCCACCGTAATATAATCGCCTGGCTGTTTATACCATTGCACAAGAAGGATTTTTTCAATGCCTTCTTCAATCTCTGGGATAATAATCGATGTCATTGTATTTCTCCTTTACTATCATTCTCTTTTTCGCCTGCTAGATTCTCACAACGGATTTTTTAATGGTTTTACCATTAATGCTTATATAACCTGGCAGCAGGACTTCCATGATGTTCCCGGATATTTTGCTATTGAGGGCCCTTATGTACAAGTCCTCCCTGAAGACCTCATTCATTTTCACTTCCTGTATTTTATATAAAGGGGTATCGTATGTTTTACTGTACTCTTGAAAGAAAAACAGAAAAAGGGCGAGCAAAGTCTCTCTTTCCTGCTCCCGTCCTTCCATGATCTCGTTTTTGATAAAATCCCACAAAGATGAAATGTTTTCATATTGCACGCCACAGACTATAAATTCCTGCACGGAACCGCCCTTGAAGATTCCTTTCAAAGAACTTTTAGTGGTTTCGGATAATTGTTGAACAGCTTCGTAAAGTTCTTCTGCTTCCCGATAGTCCGCTCTTCTCTTTTGCAATTCATTATAATAGGATTCCATTTTCTCATTTAGATGGTGGATCGTTATTTGGTACTCACTAATTTCTGCTTTTTTCGAGGCAAGCTCTTGTTGAAGTTTTGCTATTTCATTTTCTTTTTCTTTCAGCAGCTCCTTATGCTCCCCCAATTGACTATACGAGCCAGCTTCTGCTATCGCTTGTATCTTTTCAATGACTCTTTCGTCTTGTAGGGAAACCATTAATGCCTCAATAAAACCATCATCCCATTCTTTATTCATCTTTACACTCCCTTCAAAAGTGTTAACCAACCATACTCGCTCTGTATATGTATGAAAAGGTTTGCCCTTTTTTGCCATAGAAAAATCCCCTCCCAGATAGACTGTTAGGAGAATACAACCATAACTTATATTCCAAGAAAGCAGTAGTGAGATTACTTATTTTCAAAAATGCGTATATACCGTATCAATGAAGTATTGATAATATGATGCTTACTATCACTTTTCACAATAAAATACTCACAGTGCTCCATCCTTTTCAAGACTTCTTGTAAAACATCCTCTTTTTTACTGCTCAATCCTTTTTTTATTTTCTCCCACTTAACATCAGCGTCAAGAGTATAACAAACATTGAATTCCTTTAACAGGTTAATCTTCCCCTTAAATGCTTTAGTTTCTTTATCTATTTTTATTGTTTAAAGCTAATCCGAATTCATATTTTTCCTCAATCCGATATACTACCTTATGAGTACCACTTAATAATATTCGGTATGATCATGTTGTTTAAGTGGGTTGAAATGACTAGAGTTAAACCTCCGGATTACTTGATAAGAAAAGGCCTCCCCTCAGTAAACTGTGGGAGGCCTTTAACTTTTAAGATATTCACTTGCTAGGTGAGCACCGATGATTACATATGCTTCCCATTCCAACTTTAACCCGAACAAAAAAAGCCCTTCTCGTTTGAGATGGCCTTTCGTTATGCTGTCCAGCACAATCGCTTAACTATTAAATCGCATATCTTGATGCTAGTGGATTCTTGATGGTTCGCATGCATGTTTGTATGGGATCTTAAACAAATTATCCATAGCAGCATTAACACAATCTTCACAATAATAATTGACGAACTCTCTACCTTGTTCAAAAATTGGTGTCATCGTATCTATGTCAGCCCATTTAAAACAGTAAATACACATTTGCCTCATGATATATCACTCCTTTTCCACGCGGAAATAATTTGGTAATATCCAAAAGAAGAATATGTGCCACTTGCCGACATTATTCAAGAAACGATACTCTTTCATTGTGAACCCCGACTACAAAATTAAGGTAACGGGGGAACAATATACTATAAACCGATATCATTTATATACCACTTAACCTGAGTATTAAACCTCCCCCAAAAATATTATTTGTTGCCCGTCAATCTTTTCCTATTTATGATGTTCACCCATGGTTCGCAATAACGCAATCAATCTTTTTTCCCTAACTAAAATTCCTTTATCCACTACCTGCACCTTTTGTTACATACAAAAAAAGAGCTGCCAAAGCAACTCTTTTTTGAAGTAAAATACCTGTTTCAACTTCATGAACGGTATTACAAATGACTATTTCTTTTGTCACTTTCCATCACTGCCAGTTCGTGTGGAAAACCCCTGCTAAATCACGTCGTTCATAGGTATGCGCACCAAAATAATCACGTTGTGCTTGCAAAAGGTTAGCATTTGAGATGCCTGTTCGATAACTATCGTAATAAGTAAGTGAAGAGCCTAAACATGGAAACGAGATGCCGGAATTTATTCCCTCACAGACTACCTTTCGCAATCCCACCTGGTACTTTGCAACCTTTTCAGCGAAATATGGTGAAATCAATAAATTGGACAGATTTGGCTGCTCTTGATAGGCTTCGCTAATGACGTTTAAAAATTCTGCCCGAATGATGCAGCCGCCGCGGAAAATAAGCGCAATATCCTTCAAAGGCAAATCCCAGCCGTTAAGTTCAGAACTCATTTTATATTGAGTGAAACCTTGCGCGTATGCACAAACCTTTCCCATATATAATGCTTGCCTAATATAGTCAATCCACTCATTTTTATCTAATTTTTGCTGAACGTTCTCAGGCCCTGTTAGAATGTTTTCCGCATGAACCCGTTCTTCTTTTAGAGCGGAAATGTAGCGCGCAAACAAAGACTCTGTAATGATCGATGCTGGTATTCCGTTATCAATCGCTTGCATGCTGGTCCATTTTCCTGTGCCTTTTTGTCCTGCTTTATCAAGAATCACATCGATCAATGGTAAGCCCGTTACTTCATCTTTTTTCCTTAAGATTTCGGCCGTGATTTCGATTAAATAACTTTTCAGTTCGCCTTGATTCCATGTTTCAAAGATGTCAGCAATTTCATTAACCTCTAAATGCAATTTTTCTCTTAAAAACGTATATGCTTCGGCGATTAATTGCATATCTGCATACTCAATCCCGTTATGTACCATTTTCACAAAATGACCTGCCCCTTTTGGGCCGATATAGGTACAGCAAGGAGCATCGTTTACTTTGGCTGCGATTTTTGTCAGGGTTGGAGCTACTTTTTCATAGGCGTCCTTATCTCCTCCTGGCATGATTGAAGGTCCTTTCAACGCCCCGACTTCCCCACCGGAAATACCAATTCCTACATAACTGAATCCTTTAGATTTCAATTCATCATATCTGCGTTCAGTATCTTCGTAATGGGAGTTACCGCCGTCCATGATAATATCGCCTGATTCAAGATGAGGAAGTAATGAAGTGATCACCGAGTCGATCGCTTTACCCGCAGTCACCATCAGAAAAATCTTTCTTGGCGTTTCCAGTGACTGAACGAAATCTTGGATTTCGTAATACGGATGGATTGACTGACCGTCCAATTCAGCAACAAGCTGATCGGTTAAATCTCTTGTGTAATTATAGACAGCTACTTTTTCCCCTTTACTAGCCATATTTAACGCGATATTACTGCCCATTACCCCTAAACCAATGACACCAATTGTATTGAACATTATTTCTGCTCCTTCTTATGTAAGAATAATAGGCAGTAAATCCCTGCCATAAGTCGGGGATTTACTGCCGGGAAAGCCTATACAAATAAGCTTAGTAATAGAATGAATCCTAATCCAGCTACTGATATGATCGTCTCAAGCAAAGTCCATGTTGCGAATGTTTCTTTCATGCTTAAGCCAAAATACTCTTTAAACATCCAGAAACCAGCATCGTTAACGTGTGAAGCGATTAAACTTCCCGCTCCTGTAGCAAGTACGACCAGAGCAAGATTAACGTCCGTCTGACCTAACATCGGAATAACCAAACCAGCTGTCGTCAAGGCAGCAACTGTAGCAGATCCCAATGAAATACGCAGGATTGCCGCGATGATCCAGGCAAGCAGGATTGGTGATAATGATGTTCCTTTGAATAATTCAGCTACATAGTCACCTACACCGCCGTCGATCAATACTTGTTTGAAGGCTCCGCCGCCACCAATGATCAAGAGCATCATTCCGATATGCAGGATTGCTGATGTACAAGATTCCATGATATCCTTCATTGGAATCTTTCTTGCCACTCCCATTGAATAGACCGCAAATAATAAGGAAAGCAACATGGAAGTACCGGCTTCACCAATGAAACGGATAGCTGCCAGTAAACCATTATCTTCAAATCCCATCGTTTTTTGCATCAAAGTGATGATCGTAGCAATTGACATTAATATAACCGGAAGTAATGCAGTAAATACACTGATTCCAAATCCAGGTGTTTCTTCAAGTTTAAAAGATTTTTGTTCACCTAATGAGGCAATGCTGCCTGTTTTCGTAAATGATTCAGGTACTAATCTTTTAGCTATCTTCGTAAATATCGGTCCAGCTAAAATAACGGTTGGAACCGCAATGATGAAGCCGTAAAGTAAAACCTGACCAATGTCTGCGCCATATTCACCAGCGATGACGGTCGGTCCTGGATGCGGCGGTAAGAAACCGTGTGTTACGGATAATGCCGCCACCATTGGAATGCCAAGATACAATATCGAAACTTTTAATTCTCTTGAAATCGCAAATACGATTGGAATCAATAATACTAATCCCACTTCAAAGAATAATGCGATACCGATAATGAATGATGCTGCCACGACTGCCCATTGAATATTCTTTTCACCGAATTTCTTAACGAGGGTCATGGCAATGCGTTGCGCTCCGCCTGAATCTGCGATCAGCTTACCTAACATCGCCCCAAGCCCAAAGATTAACGCTAAGTGGCCAAGTGTTCCGCCTAATCCAGCTTCAATGGTTTTGACAATTCCGTCAAGCGGCATCCCAAGTGCTAAAGCCACTCCAAACGATACAATGATCAAGGAAATAAAGGTGTTTAATTTTAAGCCCATTATTAAAATTAATAAAGCGACAATTCCTATAGCGACAATGACTAATGGCATTGTAATCCCCCCATGTCTTTACTTTGCAGCATTTATTAAGTTTCTTTGATAATTCGCAATCTGTGTATATTCGTTTTCCAATACCCTTGATAGGTTAATGAAAATCGGCAGCAGCTGCCTGTATTCATTTACAGAATCAGCTTTCGGTGTGTGCTTGTGGGTATTGCCTATCATTTCAGAAACCACTTCGAAGGAATCAATTTCCCCAGTTGCATATAACCCTAATATACAAGCACCCAGGCACGAACTTTCGTAGCTTTCTGGAACCACGACTTCCGATTCGAAGATATCGGACATCATTTGCCGCCAAACAGCCGACCTTGCGAAGCCTCCCGTAGCTTGAATTCGGGTCACGGGACCGTCCATGCATTCGGTTAAGGCCAAAAATACGGTGTATAAATTGTAAATGACTCCCTCTAGAGCCGCACGAATCATATGTTCTTTCTTATGCGACAGCGTCAATCCGAAAAATGAACCCCTTACGTCCGGATTCCATAATGGTGCACGTTCACCTGCAAGATATGGATGGAATAACAATCCATCCGCGCCCGGTCTTACCCGTTCGGCAATCTTGGTCAAGACTTCATAAGCGTCGATTCCGAGTCTTTTAGCTGTTTCCACCTCGGAAGAAGCAAATTCATCGCGAATCCAGCGAAGGACCATCCCGCCATTGTTTACCGGCCCGCCAATCACCCAATGCTTTTCCGTTAAGGCATAGCAAAAGATTCTTCCTTTTTCGTCCGTTTTCGGTTCGTCAATAATTGTCCGAATCGCACCGCTTGTCCCGATCGTGACAGCGATTTCACCTTTCCGGATAGCGTTTACACCAAGATTTGAAAGGACACCATCACTTGCCCCAATGACAAATGGTGTTTGTGGGTCAATCCCGATCTGTTTGGCTAAATCCGCGTCACAGTTGTTAAAGATCTTTGTTGTCGGTACGAGTTCAGATAATTGATCACGCGTTACTCCAGCAATTCTAAGGGCTCCCTCATCCCAATCCAAGTTTTTGAGATTCAACATGCCCATGGATGAAGCAAGGGAATAATCGACAACGTATTGGCCAAAGAACTTTTTAAAGATATATTCTTTAATCCCGATATACTTTTTAACATTGGTTGCGATCTCCGGGCGATCATTCACGATCCAGGTGATCTTGGATAATGGTGACATCGGGTGAATCGGTGTTCCGGTTCGCTTGTAAACTTCATGCCCATCTAATTCATCCTTTATTTTATGGGCCCAAGCTTCACTGCGATTATCTGCCCAAGTGATGCAAGCGGTTAGCGGCCGGTCATTTTCATCCATAGCTATAACACTATGCATCGCACTGCTAAATGAAATAAATGATGGTTTTTTATCTGGATGCTGCTTCGTTATATTTGAAAAGGCTTTCAGAACAGCCTGGAAAATCTCCTCAGGGTCTTGTTCCGCCGTTGTCATATCCGGTGTGTAAAGAGGATAGCCAATATTCTCTTGCTGGATGACATCGCCTTTTTTCGTGAATAATACAGCTTTTGTACTTGTTGTACCGATGTCTACTCCTAACATATAGCTAGTCATTTTCTTGTTCGACTCCTTTTGAAAGCATCTGTTGAGCCATCCATAAGTCTTCAACTTTTCCTTGAACATCATCAAAGTTTTCATGTAACGACTTAATCATGATGTCTCGATCTTTTGTTTTGATCGCATCAATATAAAGCTGATGATTATTTATGATTCGTGTAAAGTCTTCATACTTTTCTTTAAAACGACTGCGCATGGATAGAAGAATCAAACTTTCCATTACAGGTTTTAAATTATCCCAGATCATCAGGATGTAGGAATGATCGATGGAGCGAATGATCGTTTCGTGGAATAGAACATCCTGATAGGAAAACTCATCCGCATCCAGGTATTTTATGGACACTTTCATCATTTCCAATATTTTACTAAGTTCCATTACTAATTCATTCGTGTTCATCCTCACTAGACGTTCAAATACAAACGTTTCGATGAGAATACGTACATCATAAATTTCTGCATACTTTTTTTCTGTTAAACCAATGACAACCGCACCCATTCTTTCTAATCGGATGATATTTTCAGAGGCCAGTATTTTTAACGCTTCACGAACGGGTGAGCGGCTTACACCGAAATCAGCAGCTAATTTATTTTCAGAAAGGATGGCACCGCTTTCAATCATCCCCGAAATAATACGCATTCTAAGCTCGGATGTAACGCGATCACCGGCTGAAGCTTTTGATAGCCATTTTACAGGATAAAGAAATTCCTTTGATTCAGCCATAAATTCACCTTCTTATAGAGTTCAAGTACACTTGTATACAAGTATTTTATAATAATAATAATAAATAATGCAAGCTTTTTGAATTCAACCGGATTTTCGCCAATCTAATCAAAGTCGAACGTTTTGGAAGTATTTGACTTTAGCGAACGTTGAAATAAAACCTTTTTCATAAAAAAAACGTTCATAAACGTGCACTTTTACGAATAATCAATTCAGATTCTCCAACTAAGTAGTCCACTATTAAAATGAACTAAACAAGACAGAGATTACCCCCCTATTATAAAAAAAACACCATTTTTCCTTAACAAGGTGGTGTACATTCTATTTTATCCTCTCAAAACTTACACAAGGTAATTCTATTTTTATTTGGCTTCAGGTAAATATCCTACATGGGATACCGCCAGCATTATACAGAACAACGCCATTAATTATCTATATGGTCAATCTACTTTCTGATGGCGCCCCATACCTGCACTTCTTATTCCGATTACAAGGTACGTTGTACATAGGAGATTAGAAAAATTAACATATAGCCTTCCAAGCAATAACGATAGCAAATAAAAAGAAAAATCCCTCAAGAGAGATTACGGTTTAATTAAACCGTAATCCCTTCTTTGTACTACAGCACTATTCCAATATAGCATTCATAACAATGCAGAATATACCGATCGCTACAGCATTATCGTCAGAATTGCACAGGTAAATGTAACCTGATACTCAGAATATACTCTTTCCCATCCACTCCCATATAATTTTCACAAAGATTCAATCTCTTGTTTGAACCTTCCCCGTTATTGCCATATGAAAAGAAAAAGGCTGCATATGCAACCTCAATTATTAATGTAGAGCACCGCTAACTTGAACAGTTAGTAACATGAAGCTTTTTACTAAAGAATCAAGGAAACACGCGCCTACTTAGTTTTAGTTAAATGTATTTTAATTTCATTGCCAACTTCAAGATTGCAATCTTGACGATCCTTAACTGGAGTCTGATTTAAATCCAACTCCATTCATGATACCTTAACTCCTTTTATTAATTCGTCTTTTAATTTCATAGGCTCAGCAAATTCAATGCTCCAAGGCACTTTTTGCATACCATGTACCTTTTGGTTAGCCAACTCTTCCACTCTATGTCCATTTATGTAATAATTTGTGTATACCATATTGACAATCACTGTTAAATCAATGGTTGCACATCGTTTATCATATTTTTAAAGTAGTTTTAAGTTATCTCTGTTCGCGGCAAATTAAACTAATCGATTTTTATAAACCAAAAACCAGTCAAGAACACGAAAGTTTTATGGTGTATAAACTCTGAACCTTAAGACAAAAATGATACTTGAAAGGTTGGGAGATTATATTAAAGAGCAGATAATGGCGATGTTTTCACTTAAAGTAGGCGTCCAGTAGAGGAAACGCTACTACGGCGATTCTGGCTGCAATCCTAGGGGGAAAAAAATTGAATACCGAACAAAGAATACTTCGCGCCTCCATTGGCGTTACTATCTTCGTTGCTTGCTTTGGAATCATTTTCGGCCTGCTATCAGGTTCGTTCTCTATCACCTTTGATGGGTTCTATTCTCTGACCGATGCAATCATGAGCGTCTTGGCGCTCATTGTCTCAAAGTTGATTACCTCGTCCACTGCACCGAATAGGCAGAATGGTAAATTGAGTGAACGCTTCACAATGGGATTTTGGCACTTGGAGCCAATTGTCCTTGGTCTCAACGGTGTCATGCTCATGGGGGCGGGCGTTTATGCGTTGATTAATGCAATTGGTAGTCTTCTGACGGGCGGCCGCAATCTCGAGTTCGGTTTCGCCATCGTCTATGCCGTTGTGACAATGATCGCTTGCTGTTCTATGGCGATTTTCGAAACACGCGTAAACAAGACACTTAGCTCGGATTTTGTTGCCCTTGACGCTAAGGCCTGGATGATGACCGGTGGCATCACCGCTGCGCTCTTGATCGCGTTTTGCATCGGATACGCTTTTGAAGGAACGAATTTGGAATGGCTTACACCCTATATTGATCCTGCAGTACTTGTGCTGATCTGTTTGGTAATTATTCCGCTGCCGATTTCAACGGTAAAGCGGGCCTTGGCGGATGTCCTGCTGATCACCCCTCAATCACTCAAGCAGCATGTGGACGAGGTCGCACGGGACTTTGTGAAGCGCTACGGCTTCGTTTCTTACCGAGCTTACGTCGCAAAGGTTGGTCGGGGAAAGCAAATTGAACTATACTTTATTGTGCCTGGCGGGTGGCCGGCAAAATGCCTTGAAGAGTGGGACGCAATCCGTGATGAAATCGGTAATGCCATCGGCGAGGAAAGTACTGATCGATGGTTAACAATTGTGTTCACGACCGATGTTGAATGGGCGGACTAAAAACAGGGTAGTGAGAGGCTTGACCAGGCCAGATCGCAGCGGCGGCCTGGTCAAGCCTGGCGATATGCTCGTACGGCGGCAGTATGTTTGTTTAAAGAGCCACGGACTTCATGGGCATTAGGGGTAACCACCAGCAAAAACGCGTCTTTTTTTCAACTAAACTGTCCCGATAGTTGCATAAAAAAATGCTGCCTTAAAGACAGCTCCGATCTTTAGTTAACGCACCCGTTCATTGCATTAATCGAGTAATCTTCTATTGATAAATACGTACGTAATTGTTAATAAAACCAACATAGCAATTATAAGAACCGTTCCTTCATAAGGATAGTCAATGAAACTATTGATAACTGCTAACAATCCAAAAGGAAGAAAAAAAAACCCACCTGTTACTGTACCTAACAAAGACTTATTTTTAATCATTTTTTCATTAAATCCAGCTAACAACCAGGTTTGTTTTTTCACAGCTACTAAGTAAGACACAAGTAAAAGAGCTATACCAATAACCAATAATCCGTAATCCACCTTTACACCTCCCAAGGACAACTTTGTTTCTTATTATTTTTTATACGAATAGTAAAGGAAAAAGTTTCCTTTACTTCAACTATCCTGCCCCTTTAGCTCAAGAGCTGCCCAAGCCACTCCCTTATTGAAGTAAACCAGCTAATAGGATGTCAATATCTTTCTCTAATATTTTCATTTCCCTTATGATATACTATTTTTGGCCATGCCAAATAACCCTCCAAAACCCTTTTGGAAGGATTTTTCTCTGTTTCACAAAACCGTTAATTAGGCTAAATCTAGGAACGTTTCTTTTCTGCTTAATAAAGCATAAATCCATTGAAGCAACTTATTCATACAGGCAACGATTGACACTTTGGCAGGTTTTCCTTCTGATTTTTTCTTATCATAGAACGCTTTAAGCTTTTTGTTCCTTGAACTTCTTATGCCGCATAGTACGGCAAGATACAGAGAATGACGTAGTCTGCTCGAGCCCCTTTTGGTTATACGATTAATGGTTGCCGTAAACTTACCTGATGAGTGAACACTTGGATCCACTCCAGCGAAGGCAACCAGTTTTTTCGGATGATTAAACCGATCGATTTCACCAATTTCAGAGATAATCGTTGCTGCGATTTTTTCTCCGATACCGGGAATCGATTGGATGATTTTATATTCTTCCATTTCATTTGCCAGGGACACTATACGATCTTCCAAATCAGAAAGGTGTCCCTGGTAATGAAAAAGCAACTCAATATACATACGAAGATTGA
>NZ_JVPL01000272.1:0-4032 GCF_001054655.1 Bacillus sp. 220_BSPC | reverse complement strand
ATTTTTGAAAATGGTTAGAATTATTTTAGCGATAGTGGTTATTGTCCTATCAGGTTATAGTCTAATAGCTCAAACCTTGGAGTTAATGCCCTATTATATGTTTTCCCTTGGGGCATTTATGTTGGTGACAGGATTTGTCGAAATTCAAAAAGACAGAAAAGGATTTTGGGGGTATATGAATATTGTTATCTTTATTTCTCTTCTTTTTTTTACATACCGTATTTCTTATAGAACTAACAGGGGCGTTAGCTGAAAATCGGAGCTGCCTTAAGGCAGCTTTTTCTTATGGAACTATCAGGACAGGATTGTTGAAAAAGGAATTCAACCTATGTTTGTATAAATAGTAATATTTAACGATTTTGGCATTGCTCTAATGGTATTTAAACAGTTACATTATTTTCTAAATGGGGAGGGGCATTTTTGCAAACTTTTTTTAGATATAACTGGATGGTAAGAGAAGACTGGTATCGTTGGTGTGAAGAGTTAAGTGAAGAAGAACTTCTGCGGAACCGAACGGGTGGAATGGGAAGTATATTGCATACACTTTTCCATATTGTTGATGTCGAATGGAGCTGGATACGTCTCTTACAAGGTAAAACTGACTTTCAGGAGAGTTTCGATAGTTATAAAAGCTTGAACAAAGTTCGAAAATTGGACGCTGAATTTCATTTAGAAGTGGAAAACTTTGTGAACAACTGGGATGCTAGTATGGAAAATCAATTATTTTATGATACCTTGCAAGATGGAAGAATTGTGACGGATACTTGGGGTGAAATAATGCGACATACTATTGCTCACGAAATTCACCATATAGGGCAATTATCAATTTGGGCAAGGGAATTAGGGAAAAAGCCTGTTTCTGCAAACCTTATAGGTCAGGGTCTTTCCTCCCATTCCAATAAATATTTCAAATAGATATTATTTAGTCGGTTTCTTTATATATTGGGGGTAATCCTTCAATTAGAAATCGCCTTTTCGATGTTCTGCTGGAGGTCAGTTTTGTTAAGCAAAATCAGTTTGTGAAGAATTGTACTTAAAGAAAGGGTGCGTTAGCTGAAAATCAGAGCTGTCTTTAAGGCAGCTCTTCCTTTATGCAACTAAAGGGGCAGGATAGGGAAGGAAACAATTAGCTTCAGGGAGAATAATATTTTGAGGTGACTTTAGATTGAAAAAATATGGTGTAGCCATTCTTTATCTAGTAGGAGGAGGATTATTTTTAGCAATTGGTTATTCAAGTTTTGCTCAAGATCTGCTAGAAGAGCTTACTACTCAAATGAATAATCCTGAATTGTTAAATGGATTTGGTTATATTTTTCTGATTGTTGGCATTATTCATTTCTTAATAAATAGTTTAAAAAGGGAATAACTGGTTATTATCTGATAACTAACAAGCTCATAATGAAACAAAAGGGTGCACTACTTCTCTATGGGGCTGGAAACAGCTCCATTTCTTATGGGAACTATCGGGACAGGTTAGTTCCATAAGAAGAGCGAACTTAGATATTATTAAGACTTACCAAAATTAATCGAGAGGATTAAATTAATGGAGAAAATAAATGAAATTATTTTTAGTCTTGTAAACCAGGCATAATAAAAAGTGATGACACGAGCCTTCTCCACATGGAGAGGGCTTATTTTTGTTATATCGAACTTTTGTTTTATATCTCCTTATCATTGTTATAGTCCTGATTTCTCATTTGTTTGAGTATAAAGAATGCTATTTAGTAGGAAAGGATGGGAAAGTTGCTATATAATGTAAGTGTGGATGAAATTATTTATAATTGACGGGAGAAAGATAATGAATGCAACAATGTTTTTTTTATTAAGTTCTTTGGATGTTCAACGGGGAGGATTAACGAAGGCCTCGTTAGCTCAGGCCAATACATTTGCAGATATGGGCTATGATACTCATATACTCACATTTAATTTTGATACGAGGTACGAGAGAATACGAGAAAAATTAATAGAGCTTGGACAACTAAACGAAAAAGTTAAAGTTATAAATCTCTATGAAGAGCTTTGTGGAAGTGAAGAAGATTTAACGGTTACACAAGCTACACCCGAGGCCGGATATTTAGATCCTCATGTTGGACATAATGCTTTTAGGGTTTACGAAAATGGACTTTACACTAAATATAAAAAATTCCATGAAGATGGTTCTTTAGATTTCATTGATTATTTTAATGAACAAAGATATCGAATCAAAAAAGAAGTGTATGATGAGTTTGGCTTGATAAGAAAAGTTTCTTTTATGGATTTTGCTTCAAATAAACCAAGACAAATGAATTTTTACAATAGCAGCTCTCAAGCTTACTTATCAAAGTGGGTAAATCCCGAAAACGGCAAGGCCATTCGAGTAAATTGGTTTGAGAAAAATGGAGATATTAAAGCTATTTATAGCAATGATGATCAACTAAAATTGGATTGGATCGAACGAGTAATAAAAGACGTAGCTAACCCAGTATTAGTTGCAGATGCTCGGAAAACTGACTTATTAATGATAAATGTAAAGAATAAGAAGGCTGCGAAAATCTGGCGGTTACACAGCAGTCACCTTACGGCACCATGGGAAGCTGATTCTGACATCGCTTCAACTGTCCAAACAGGAATCAATCATTTAGATAATATTGATGCTGCTTTAGTTCTTACAGAACAGCAAAAGACGGATATTGAAAATAGATTTGGGAAAAGGACGAATTTGCATGTTATTCCTCATGCGTCGAGGACAAATTTAAAAACTGGCTGGTTTGGCCGCCCTGGTTTAGTTAAAGACGAAAGGCTAGCGGTAGTTATTAGTAGGTACTCAGCCATTAAAAATATAGATCATATTATTAAGGCATTTGAAATCGTTGTAAAGAAAGTGCCGGATGCGAAGTTAGAGTTTTGGGGAGACGGTCCGGAAAAAGAGAAGTTACAAAAGATTATTCATGATGCCAATCTTACAGATCACATAAAATTGAATGGATACACCCAGGAACCATCTAACATTTATCAAAGTGCTCTTTTCAGTATCTTGGCTTCAAAAACGGAAGGGTTTTCTCTTTCTGTATTAGAGAGCATGTCTAATGCTACAGCTGTAGTGAGTTATGATATTAGATATGGCCCTAATGAATTAATTGACAATGGGGAAAATGGAGTTTTAGTTCAAAAAAATAATATAGATATGCTAGCAGAAGCGATGATTTCAATGTTCAATCATCCGAATACAGCCATAAAAATGGGTAAGGCTGCTTTAAAAAAGGTAGAAAGAAAATTCAACCAAGAAATTTATGCAAATTCTTGGGAACATGTTGTTAGGGTAGCAATTGAAAATCGTCAAATGAAAAATGAAGACATACCATTAGCGAAAAAGTAATAGAACATATTCAATACATAAATGCGCATCACAGCGAATGATGATGAGTAGTTCAAATGGCTTAAACTATTTAACAGGATATAGAAGCAATAAAGGAAACATCTTATCGTTTAATGGAATGTAACCTATGCTTATGTAAAACAGCAGATTTTAAAGAATGAAATCCAATATTCTTAAAGGAGATTGAGGTATGACGGAAATCTGGGAATCAAGTTTTAGAAAATCATATGATGCGGGGATTTGAACCTTCAGACTCCGCAATCTTGACAAAGGACTTTTTCATTGAAAAGAAAGTTAAGGATTTATTGATTCCAGGTATTGGATATGGCAGAAATGCCAAGGTTTTTACTGACAACGGAATACATGAAACAGGCATCGAAATTTCAGAAACAGCGATAGAATTGGCAAGGCAAAATGGGCTTAATCTTAATGTTTTTCATGGTTCAGTAACCGATATGCCTTTTGATAATAAACTTTATGATGGGATATTTTGTTATGCCCTTATTCACTTATTGAATAATCGTGAGAGAGAGAAGTTTATTAAAGCTTGCTATAATCAGTTAAAGCCAAACGAATATATGATTTTTACTACTATTTCAAAAGAGGCCCCAATGTTCGGTAAGGGCTAACAACTGGGTAAAGACTATTTCGAGATAATGGAAGGGATGAAAATGTTT
>NZ_JVPL01000271.1:0-46442 GCF_001054655.1 Bacillus sp. 220_BSPC | reverse complement strand
GAATTAATAAGCCAGGCTGAATAGGGCTTTGATGTGTGATAGGTAGCGAACATTACTTGCTTCTTTCATCAATGTAGCCGGCAGGCCTTTAAGGGACGTGTTATTGGCCCCAACGGTTGCCACTGCATCCTTACGGCCAAGGCTCGCAAGTGTACCTGAGTTTACAGGTGAGAATACTTCAAGTTTCTTGCCTTCAAAGGCTGCATATAGGTTGTATCCAACAAGCTCACCCATTTGCCAAGCATTTTGTGCAGTAGGAGCATATGGACGGCCGCCTTCTGGAGGGAACGCAACGGCACTGTCGCCGACAACGAATACGTCTTTATGGGATTTGGATTGCAAATACTCATTGACGGTTGCTTTGCCGCGATCCACTTCAAGGCCTGATTCGCCTACGATAGGAAGAGCCGCAACTCCGCCTGTCCAAACAAGCGTATTGGCCGTTATCGTTTGTCCATCTTTCAATTCGATTCGATTTCCTTTAACACCCGTTACAGGCAGACCTGTCAAGAATTCAACGCCGCGTGCTTCCAAGCTTGTCATGGCACGTTCGATTAAGTGATCAGGCAGGACCGGAAGGATTTTTGGACCAGCTTCCACAAGCTTGATTTTCAAGTCCTTGAAGTCCACTCCGAACTTTTTGGCGATTTTAGGGAAATGGTCCACGATTTCACCGATTAACTCAACGCCCGTCAATCCGCCGCCGCCGATCACGATGGTTGCGTCCGCTTCATTATTCGTTTGAGAATATTCGCGGATGCGATCTTCGATATGTTTGTAAATCTTGTTTGCATCATTTACGGATTTCAAGACCATGCTGTTTTCCTCAAGTCCCGGAATGCCGAAGAATCCTGTTTGACTTCCCAAAGCAACAACCAGGGCATCATAAGATAATGTGGAACCATTGGCAAGTTTCACTTCTTTATTATCAACCGAGAATGACTCCACTTTGGAAATGACAAGGTCGATATCTTTTCCTTTGAAAAGCTTTTCCAACGGAATGGAAACGGCTTGTTCAGAAATGGATCCGCCTGCAAGACGGTGCAATTCGGTGATGATTTGGTGCGTTGGAAATTGGTTCACCACCGTAACCTGCACTTCATCTTTATTGTAATATTCACGTACGGATAAAGCAGATAGTAATCCTGCGTAACCTGCACCTAAGATGACGATTTGTTTTGACATAGTTAATCCCCCGTCCTTACTGATTGAAAGTTTATCAAATTATTTTTGGTTTTTACGTTCTGCAGAGACTTCAAGAAAAGCTTGGGCGAAACGGAAAAGCTTTTGTGCTTCCGGATCTTTCATCATCCTTAACAGACCAAAAAGACCGATCACATCATTATTCGCTTCTGCACGATCCTTAGCTTCGATGGCATTTGCTGCAAGTCCTTTCACTGAATGGACCACAGGTGTCGCGATCTCCGAAATGGCGCTGACCGTATCATTTTTCAACACATCATCAGTCGCAACCGATTGAGCGAAATCATAAGACTTTGTTAAAATATTCACTAACTCAGTTAGTTTTGGTAACTGCTCGACTAAAGTGTTCAATGATTCCTGAACCTCAGGCTTCAATAATTGGTCCAGTACATCTAATTGTTTTTGGCGGGCATTAAGTTGTTCAGTTTGTGATTGGGTAATCGTTTCTGACATATCCAATTCTCCTTTGCAATAAGCATTTTGTTGATGTAATAAGAAAAACTTGTAAAATATTACACAATGTGAGACAAGAAAAAATACTAACAAAAATGTAATAAAAGCTAAACTATAGTATATCCCTTTAGTGGCTTGAAAACAGCTGATTTTTTAAAAAAGATTCATAAAATCATCTTTTCCTGCTTATTTGAAGTACAGATTTTAACGAAAATTACCTGTTTTTTCCTAAAGTGCACTTTAAGAGGGTGTCTGCCATCGACGCCTTTCATACATATTTCCATCTTGATTTGCCATCCTAAATGATGGAGGTGAATAAATGTGACTGATTCAGAATCTAAACTTACAGAAGAGAATAATGATAAGAAGCTTCATAAACTGGTTGGCAGTATGGAATATACTAAAGCGCAACTAATGGAAGGTATGAATGGAATTTCTGAAGTTTACCTCAAAAACAGCGAGGAAGGCACATCGGAAACACCTGATAAATAATATTGTTGTGTAAGCATAGCCAAACAGTTATGCTTACTTATTTTTGTAATAAATCGACTCTTCATTCTCAAACTGGAGTTATTTCAATATTCTAAAAATGGCCTTGACTTTATCATGAATTGACGTAAGATAAGGTATATAGCCATGGTGTAAACAGGTAGTTTTCTACTCTGCCATCGCCTAAAATGGACTCGGTGACTTAAAAAGATGAATCTATAAATAACTGTCGAATCTAATAGACTTCGCTGGCCAGCGAAGCTAATCCTAGATCAAAAACCAGTTATATCAATTATTTCTTATTGATATGACTGGTTTTTTTTATTTCATCATTCACCTTGTCCCGTTTTTGGCCTGAGAAAATCCAGCGGCTGGCTGCTACTCATTCACACAGTTGTATTTAGCGATGCAAATGGCGCGAGAGAATGTCAAAAGGTAAAAAGTATCTTAAATCTTGTAGCAGGGGTGGGAATTATATGATAGGTACGAAGCAAACTAGGCTCGCAATTGATGTAGGCGGAACATTTACGGATGTTTTCGTTTTTGATGAAAGCACGAAGGAAATTTCGATCACGAAAACGTCGTCGACTCCTCTGAATCCAGAGGTCGGTATTTTGGATGGAATTGCGAAAGCGGAAATCGATTGTGAAAATATTAAAGTTTTTTCCCATGGGACAACAGTGGGCACCAATGCCTTGATTGAAAGGAAGTTGCCAAAGACAGCATTGATCACATCCGCTGGATTTCGGGATGTATCGGAAATCCGCCGAGGAACCAAGCTTGAGTTATGGGATACATATGATGATGTAGCCAAACCGTACATTCAAAGAAGAGACCGTTTTGAAGTGGAAGAGCGCATCGATTTTGCAGGGAATGTCTTGACGGAAATCAATGAAGAGGAAGTACGGTCACTGGCAAGGAAATTAAAACGACGCGGTACCGAATCCATTGCGGTTTGCTTCATGAACTCGTATGTAAATGGAAGCAATGAGGCGAAAGTGAAACGAATCATCCAGGAGGAATTCCCGGATGTCTATATATGCATTTCAAGTGAAGTCCTTCCTGAGATTTTTGAGCATGAGCGCATGAGTACGACGATTGTCAATGCCGTTTTAGGACCGACTGTCAGCAACTATATTAAAACCCTTGAAGGTGAAATGAATAAACGGGGATATGAAGATGACATATTAGTGCTTCACTCAGGCGGAGGGGTGATGACATCCCAAACCGTTCCTCGTTATGCGGCAAGGCTTGCAAGCTCCGGAATCGCTGCAGGTGCGATTGCCAGTAAACATATCGCCCAGCTTTGCGGCTTTAATAATGCCATTGGTCTGGATATGGGAGGAACAAGCACTGATATTTCCTTGATGCATGAAGGGGATTTGCGGATTACTAAAGATTGGTATATCGAGTATGGATATCCGATTGGGTTCCCAAGTATCGAGATCTTGACGATAGGAGCAGGAGGCGGAAGCTTAGCTTGGGTGGATGAAGGCGGTTCTTTACGCAATGGCCCTCAAAGTGCAGGCGCGGTTCCTGGACCTGCTTGCTATAGCAGGGGCGGCGTGGAACCGACCAATTCCGATGCCAATATTGTTTTGGGACGACTTGGCACAAAGCTATTGGATGGACAAATGGAACTGGATAAACAAAAAGCGATTGAAGCCGTGGATAAGATCGCCAAGAAATTCAATTATACGATTGAAGAAGCGGCGAATGCTATCACACGTGTGGCCAATGCCAATATGTGTGATGCGTTAAGGCTGATTTCAGTCAGAAGGGGATACGACCCCCGCGACTTTGCACTTGTGGCTTTCGGTGGGGCTGGACCCTTGCATGGGGCATACTTGGCCAAGGAAATGGAAATCCCAACAGTCATCATCCCGCCGCATCCCGGTGTAGCCGCGGCAATGGGATGCCTGCTGGTAGATGTTCGTCATGATATATCCAAAACCTATGTAAAAAACGTCAAGGATGTATCGGTAAAGGATTTAGAGAAAGAATTCATCGGAATGGAAAAAGAGGCCGCTAAATTATTGCAGGAAGAAGGGGTCGCTAAAGAAGCTTCCACATTGATGCGCTATATTGACATGAGGTATATGGGACAGTGGCGTTCATTGGCGATAGAAGTCGATTGCCCGATTTCTTCATTGGAAGAGACCCTTGACCGTTTCCATAAAGAGCATGAGCGCGAATTTTCATTCTCCGATAAAGAACAGGCCGTGGAAATCTACGGGCTGCTCGTTACCGCTATCGGAACTGTGCCAAAACCTGAATTTCCGACTTATGAACCTGGGGGGACACTTGCTGATGCCTTGAAGGAAACGCGTGATGTCTATTTTGAAGAGGAAGGGTATGTGAATACGAACGTGTATAACCGGGAACTCATTCCGGCCTTCTCTGAAATAACGGGACCTGCCATCATAGATCAGCTTGATACAACGACTGTCATTCCACCAAATTTCAGGGCTAAAGTTGATAAATACAGAAACTTGATTCTTTCCCAAAATAAATAAAAAGAGGTGGATTTCATTGTCGAATAAACAATTGATTGACCAATCTGGAGTTGGAACAGGTTTAGATCCGGTGACATTTGAAGTGATAAAAAATGGCTTCGTTAACCTTGTAGATCAGATGGCTGAACAAATCCTTCGTACATGCTATTCCTTCGTCATTTATAATCGGGATTTCAGCTGTGCGCTTTGTGATGCAGAAGGAAATACAGTCATGCAAGGAACGCAGGATATTTCGGTCCATGTAGGCACACTGCATCTAACGGCAAAGGCGGTGCTAGAGGACTTCGAGGGTGATATCCATCCTGGGGACGTATTCTTGGTCAATGATCCGTATCGGGGCGGTACTCATTTCAATGACACCCGGGTTCTCTTGCCTGTTTTTCATGAGAACAAGCTCATTGCGTTCATGCAGACGAACGGACACTGGGCCGACATGGGTGGCTCGACACCCGGCTCCTTTGATATCAATGCCAAGGAACATTTCGGCGAGGGAGTAAGGATTCCGCCGCTCAGGATATATAGTAAAGGAACATTTTTAAAAGATGTGGTCAATGTGCTCGTTTC
The DNA here is from genome assembly GCF_001054655.1 of Bacillus sp. 220_BSPC. Classification (NCBI taxonomy): domain Bacteria; kingdom Bacillati; phylum Bacillota; class Bacilli; order Caryophanales; family Bacillaceae; genus Bacillus; species Bacillus sp. 220_BSPC. Next base: position 41,217 of record NZ_JVPL01000271.1, on the reverse strand, counting down.
GAACATGCGCGTTCCTGAAGAACGTGTCGGCGATCTGCGTGCTCAAGTGGAAGCGGCCAAAGTAGGCGAGCGCCAGTTGTTTGCTATCATCGAGAAGTATGGAATCGATACGACTTTGTCTGCCTTTGCGGAAGTGCAGAATTATGTGGAGCGTTTGGCAAGGGCCAAGGTTGCAGCTTTACCGAATGGAACATGGGAGACCGTTGATTATATTGATATGGACCCGGAAGCCGGAGACGGTCTGATCCCGATCCGGGTTAAGATGACAATCACGGAAGACGAGATCCTTTATGATCTTTCTGGATCGCATTCTTATATCGGCTGCTTTTTGAATGCTGGTTTCGGAGCTTCTTTATCAGCGGCATACTCAGGAACCAAGACATTCTTTCCTGAAATACCCCTGAACTCCGGTTTTTACAGAGTGGTGAAGATCGAATTGCCGGAAAACTCCGTCGTCAATGCCCCGGCACCGATTGCCGTAACCGGTTTTTGTTCAGGGGCCTATGAAAAAATCATGAGTGCGTGCTTCGAACTCTGGTCCAACATCATGCCGGAAAGAGCGATAGCATGCTCATTTAACCTGGAGTATTTACTGATCGGCGGTTGGGACCAACGCCAGGAGCAGGATAAATACTTCATGTGGTACGACTGGATGGCAGGCGGACATGGAGGCCGCTATGATCGGGACGGTGTGAACGCCACTTCGCCAACATTCGGTTTGGGGCTCAGCGTACAGCCTTGCGAAGGGCAAGAAAGATTGTCGCCTGTCGTGACGATGAAGCATGAAATCATTACCGACTCTGCCGGGCCGGGTAAATACCGCGGCGGGTGCGGTGTAGAAAAGGGCGGTACACTAACAAATGTCAAAAACGCCGTTATGTCCTATTGCTGTGACCGTTCCCGTTCAATAACATGGGGAATTTTTGGAGGGCTTCCTTCATCCCCGCATGGAGCATGGCTTAATCCGGGCAAGGAAGATGAACGATATTTAGGTGCGATTTTCTCAAATGTAAAAGTACAGCAAGGAGATTCCTTTGTACGCCCATCAGCTGGGGGAGGGGGACTGGGAGATCCGCTTGAAAGAAGTCCCGAAGCTGTTTTGGAAGATGTTATCGATGAATATGTTTCAATCGAGCGGGCTAAAAAAGATTATGGAGTCGTGATCAAGGAAATCGATAAAGATCTTGATTTATTCGAAATAGATTTGGAAGCAACGGAACAAGCTAGGTCTTATATCAGGAACAATCGCAAACAATGGCTTGAGGAAAACATCCAAAGCGTGGAAGATAAATTCGCCAATGGTGAGCTGGATAGTCTCGATGTCATTCGCCAGTATGGTGTCATCATCGATTATGCAACGAATAAAGCCCTGCCGGAATCAACAAAACAGTTCCGTGCATCCATGAAAACCCGTTCATTGGCTTATTGGAAATAACGTGAAACAGGTTCCGAATTCACTCGGAACCCCAGACTGCAGATCAAACTCGAAGAATAGTGAGTTTGGTCTGCATTTTTTAGTTGAAAAACGTTCCAGATGATTGGAATGGAAGGTTCTAGACTCCTGCGGCAAAGCGCGTCTAAAGGAGGCTCCACGACCGCCTCTGGATAAGTGAGTGCCTGGAGCGGTAATCAATATCCCTATCGTGTCATTCCTTAATGGAAGCCCATCAATTCCTTCACATGTTCACAATTAGCTTGTGAAGTGAGCATTTCCAAGAGCGTAAAGGCAACATCGAAAGCTGTGGATGGATTGTAGGATGTAATGATATTGTCCGTGACGACAATCGGTTCGTTCACGACAATCGCACCAAAATCTTTTAGCTGCCCCTGTCTCTTACTGGTTGGATGGTTGTATGTTGTGGCTTTTCTTCCATTCAATATTCCGCTTTTTCCTAGTGGGAGGGAGCCTACACAAATGGTGGCGATGATTTTGTTCTTATTATGAAAATGCTTGATTACATCAAGAAACCTCTGATCATAGGCATCTTCATAGAAACCGGCTTCTTCAAAGCCTCCTGGAATGGCCAAAGCATCGTAGTCATCAAGGTTCACTTGATCGAGGGTCAGTTCGGGCTGCACGATGAAATTCCAGGTGCATTTCAATCGTTCGTGAAGTCCCACCGTAACCAGGTCAGTGGTGCCATCACCCTCTAATTTATTCCACCCCAATACATCTGTAAACACACTTGCTTCAACCGCTTCGAATCCATTGGATAGCAGCATCAATACTTTTTTCATAACAGCATCCCCTTATTTATATTTGAATTAATTATATAAAAAGCAAATTCCCTAATACATACGATTAATTACGTATTCATCACATTTCTTTTTATTTTATAATGTATTTGAAAGGATTCTGTTAATAATAAAAAGTGGGGGCGATTGAGTCGGATCGAACGGATAAAAAAATACTTTCCTTGCTGGAGAATAATGGGCGCATGTCCATGAAAGAACTGGCACAAGAAGTGTCCTTAACGGCTCCAGCAACGAAAGAACGTGTGAAAAAATTAGAGGAAAGCGGAGTGATAAAGGGATATAAAACGGAAATATCACTTGAAAAACTTGATAGGAGCATTACGGCATTCATATTATTCGAAACGGATAGATGCAAGGATTTTTATCAATTTAGCTTGAGCCATCCGGAGGTTCTGGAATGCCACCGGTTAGCCGGTCAATACAGTTATCTTATTAAAATAAGTACATATTCGATGGAAACGCTGGAAGACTTCGTCGATGAAGCCATTAAATACGGGAAATCTTCCACTCATCTGATCTTTTCTTCCGCATCGAAAAAGTTTTTTCAGGAGGAGATTTAACCGGCTTCAACACATTTACTTTCCTTCTCTTTAATATATGAGCGATTAGCAGGAAATAACTCCACCAATATAGAAAGTAAATAGTAACAAAAATCACAGTTGATGTTCAAAAAGGGAGTGGAGAAGAGTGAGTTTTGTTTATGATGAAGATAAAATAATGGAATTCCTTTTGCAGAATAAGAGTGAGTTTGAAGAATATCTTTTATCAGCAGCGGTCAATGTCAGGGATAAAATCGAAGAAATCCTCCTGATTGGAAATGTCGATCTTTTGAATAATGCACATAAGCTCGTCCGTTATATAGTGGAGCAGAATGAAACGGATTTGATTGCCTTTGCCGAACAAGAAGGAGTTACGTGGGCAACCCACTCCATGACGCTTTCATTCAAGCTGGAGTGGATTCAGGCCCTCCGCAGAACGCTTTGGACCTTTCTTTATAAGTTCGAACAAGAAAAGAAAGCGTTTATTGAGGATTCCAAGGTCTTTTTTGATTTAGAGAAAATAGTGAATGAAAAGGTTGATGAATTTCTTAAATCCTTTTTCGTAAGTTACTCCGATTACAAAGACAAATTGATTCTCGCACAGCAAAACTTGGTGGAAAATCTATCCGTCCCGATCATTCCCATCACTTCCACCACCTGTGTCCTTCCGTTAATTGGGACAATCGATTATTCACGGATACAGATAATCGAAGAAAAGGTATTGATGGAGATAGGCAAACTGCGGATACAGACCTTGATCTTGGATTTGTCCGGTATCATCGAAATCGAAGTTGAAATGATCACTGATTTGATGAAAATCCTCGATGGAACGGCAATGATGGGGTGTAAAGCTGTTGTGACTGGATTACGCCCAGAGGTTGTTACGAAAATGATCCGTTCAGGGATTCAGCTCGATAATAAAGCAGAAACAAAGGGTACGCTGCAGCAGGCATTGAAGGACTATCTTGTAGGCACCTAAATCGTGAAGTGGGAGTCGCCATGTTTTGGTGACTTTTTTTTGTAGGTAATTTGGAATATAAAGGAATATTTTTTTGCGATTTTATCCTGTCAAAATAAGTAAATGGAATGGGGAAGGGATGCTCCGGACAGAACCGAATCTTCGCACCCTTTCCGCCGACTGTCGCGAATTACTTCAGGTCCAACCTTCCAGAGGTTTCACTTCAGCAAGGAATAGACATATGTATCATGAGGAATCCCGTTTTGGTAAATATAACTCCTTAATACTCCTTCCTGGATGAAACCCAGCTTAAGCAAGAGCTCACTTGATGGCTGATTTTCCAGAAAAACGACCGCGCCGATACGGGTTAAATCAAGGTCCGTGAAACCGTAGGCGATTGCTTCCTTAAGCGCTTCTGACGCAAATCCTTTGCGCCAATGTGCTGGATGGATTTCATAACCGATTTCCGCCCGCCTGTATTTGGGACTGTGGGCATGAAAACCGATGGTGCCAATCAATTCCTGTGTATCTTTTCTTTCAATTCCCCATCGAACGGCTCGTTTTTCATGATAGTTTTTCGCAAAGGCTGCTACAATATCCTTGGCCTGTCCGACATTCTCCAATGAATCCTGTCCATAAAAGCGGGTGACTTCATCTTTTGATAAGCATTGGAAAAGAGCTTCCGCATCACTTTCACGAATTTCCCGTAAGCGTAACCTTTCCGTGTTCAATTCAGGAAACATTTTTTTCCCTCCTCATAAATCAGTTTTCTATCTATTCGGTCCCCACAAAGGTTTTTCCTTTATTATGAAGTGCTTATTTTGCCGGTATTTTCGGTGGTAATCGGACAAGCTAACATTAGTTCAATTTAAAGGGGAGATAGATCATGGGAAAAAAACATCGCAACCGCATCGCTTCACCAAAAAAGAATAACCATATACCGAAAGCGGATATCATTGCAGAACATGAAGCACACGGTAAGGAATATTCTGCAAATAAACGAAAGAACGGTCCTGGTTCCAATACAGATTGAGTAAACGTGGTGACCGCTCCTGCCTTTAATGGGCAGGGCGGTCTTTTGTGTTTCTTGCCATCAAAGGGTCCATCCTATATCTTAAAGAATGAAGAAGCATTGAAGGGAGTTAGGATGATGAAAGCACTTGTCTTTGATGATTTCGGCGGTCCGGAAGTTCTGTCTGTAAGGGAAATTGCAGAACCTGAACGTTCAAAATCAGCCGTGATCGTTCGAATGAAAGCAATTGGACTGAATTTTGCTGATGTATATAGAAGGAAAGGGAATTATCATTTGGTGGGTGATCCCCCCTTCATTCTAGGGTATGAAGGGGCAGGGGTCATCGAATATGCCGGGGAAGATGTCCATCATGTGAAAGCAGGAGACCGTGTCGGGTTCGCTGATGTTCCCCATGCCAATGCGGAGCTGGTTTCAGTTCCAGCTGATAAGCTGTTGCCTCTGCCTGAGGGCATTTCCTTTGAAACGGCCGCTTCCGTTTTACTTCAAGGATTGACTGCCCAATATTTAACGCATGACAGCCATCCGGTTAAAGAAGGGGAAACCATTCTGGTCCATGCCGCTGCAGGCGGAGTCGGTCAATTACTGACACAGATGATCAGGATGAAGGGCGGTCAGGTCATTGGCTTGACCTCAACAAATGATAAAGCGGCTGTTGCCAAACAAATGGGTGCGGATCATGTTTTCCTTTACGGATCGGACTGGGTGGATTCCATTAAGGATGTTACCGGTGGTAAAGGCGTTGATGTCGTTTATGAATCAGTAGGCCAAACCTTGATGGATAGTTTCCGTGCGACCAAGACTGGAGGAACTGTCGTATTCTTTGGGATGGCAGGCGGTGATCCAGAGAAAATCGATCCCAGAATGCTAATGGATACATCCAAGGCATTGATAGGCGGAGACCTTTGGAACGTCCTGACTACCCATGAAGGACGGACAAGAAGGACAGCAGAGCTGTTCCAATGGATTCTGTCAGGGGAAATCCACATCAAAGAACCGACTCTTTTTTCGTTGGAAAATGGGGCGGATGCACATCGGCTTCTTGAGAGCCGGAAAAGTTCGGGGAAACTATTATTAATACCATAGCAAATCATGAGGGCTTTCCATTCTAAATGGGGGCCTGTTTTTTTTTGTCTGCTGAGATTCAACCCCTTATTCATACTGATGATTAAAACCTTTTTAAGTTCCTTTATATAAACCCATGCTTAGACCCTTGGAATAACTCCATAATAAATGCCCCTGCCCTTACAGGTGTTATGGCCTGCCGTCAAAACAACTTGCTGCCCAAGTCCCCTTATCCACAAGAGCCATATGCAACACACGAATTCAGAGGAGAAATCCACAGTGCGCCAATCACCAAACCACAATCGTCATTCTGCAATTCACAGTCGGCATTTGTTACAAGCAAAAAAAAGAGAACGGATCCGTTCTCTTGGAAAACATATTAAAACCGTGTGATTTTAAGAGGAAATGGTGAGAACATCGAGACGCTCCTTTTGGATTGCGAAATAGGATTGGAGGGTTTCCTTTTTCTTTGTGAGAGGGAAGTACCTGACGTCCGGGGCCACTGCATGATTGCCGAATTGGAGAAGCAAGATCAACAGCCTGTCCAACTGGCCATATGTATCGTTTCTTATTCGGGCCATATATTCGGCCGCGACCCGTTTATCATCGGTACTTTTCCTTTTTCCTTCCGTCCGGAATTCATCGGTCACTGTCTTTACACGGGAAATGAGCCATGTCTCGCACCAGTCGTTCAGCACATGGCGGATGAAGTCCGCTTGATGGTATTTACGGAGAATGGGCTCGATATGTTCATCCATTTCCAAATCATTCACTTCCCGGCGGAGAGCTTTCTCGGAGATGTTTCTATGAAAATGGTCGCGTTCAAGCAGGCTTTTGATGGATTCTGACTGGTGGGCATACTTGACCATTTGTTCCAATGCTTCATTGTACATGATTTTGCTTAAATAAGCAGAGGCTTGTTTTGGGGCAAGAAGCAACTGCTTATTGGCGGGGAGAGCCTGGCCAAATTTCTTAAGGGAATGAGAATAGATGAAACGGGCTAACTTCTGCAGTTCCTTTTGGATATCATGGGAGATGTTCGTCGCTTCTTGCAGAAATGAACGGAAAATATATTTGCCGACCCGTTCCAATTCCCTGCATACAGAATCATTGATATGCCCAAGGTAGCCAGAGTTAAAAATCGTTCTCCGCAACAATGTCCGTTCCGACCTATTTTCCTTATACTCCTCCAAGACGCCTTCGGTAAAGGTGAATACCAGAACTTCTTTTTTTGAAAAAGCCCTGCTCGCAAAAGAAATCGTCACGATATGGCCTAAAGCGTCATGGATTGCAGCGACTGCATCCAATAAGCGCTGCCTTGTGAATGGCGAGCTGGAATCAGGAACGATTTCATGATAATCGAACAGTACTTCTTCAGACTTCAAAACGGACATTCGGAAGGCACCCATAAGCAGCAGCCGTTTTCCATGAATCGTTAAGGCTTTGAAAGCAGCGCTATAAAAGAAACGGTACTTTTTGCAATAACGGTCCGTCTTCCTGTTATAGCCAAGATTACTTGCAGGACCAAGGTTAAACTTGTACAAAACATCTTCACCTTGATGAACAGGCACAAACACTTTTTTTAGTGATCCTTGTGGTGCGGTGAATTTATGGATGATCTGCCTTAAGTACTTTTCTGTCGTTCCGACTCCCCGGGCCATCATATGAAGCGGGCTCTGAATGACCCCGTCCCAATCACTGTGGAGCAAGGCGTACAAACACGTATCGAATTCAGTGGAGGATACATTTCTTAATAGGTATTGGTATGTTTCTTCATAAATCATAAGGCTTCGCCCCTTTGGCATCGATTCTTTTCTAAAGTCTATATAAACATTGAATCGGTAAAAGTAGCATCGTTGGAGCAAATAGTTTTTGACGTAATTTCGCTAGATTTAAAAAATAGTAAATTAGTTGCACAAGAGTGGTAAAATGGGTAAATAGGAACATACATGACAAGGAGAGATTTTTCAAACCATGATACTTTCACTACTCGGTTTCATCTTAAAAGGAATTTTAATGAAAATACCATTTGCCATATTGGGGCTTTCCTTTATTCCGCAGAGATGGACAAACGCCATCACCAAAAAAGATATACCTTTTTTCATAGAACAAGGACTGAGACTTTTAGTTTCTGCTTCCGTATTGTTTTTCGTTATCGATATCATGCTGCTGGATCTTACTGCCGCAGCATTTTTTTCGAGTTTTGCCATTATTCTTGGGCTCATTCTCATCATCGATTCAAGAATGTATATGTACAGTGCCAGTGAATCTTCAAGCACCCGACGGAATCGGAGGGGAAATGATGCGGCAAAGCAGCCAAAAACACCTTGGAACGTACATTTCAACAGTTTGATGGGTGTCGTGTTGATTGCCGCATGGGTTATCATGCTGTTTTACCCGCTCACTTTTGCCGCGGAGCTGCATGGATTGGCGAAGGTCGATAAGAAAAAAGAGCTGGAAGAAGTTCAAGATATAAAAACCATGCCGCTCGTTACAGTGAAAATGGCTGACGCAAAAGGCGATGCGGCAATTAATAAAATAGAAAATGCTTCATATTTCACTGAAGGAGAATACCGTCTGACCAATATCAATGATGAATTGGCTTATACATCACCCATTGAAATGGACGGGTTTTTAAAAGCCGGGAAAGCGGAATACACGCCAGGTTATAATCTGATTTCCGCCGTATCAACGGATAAAGGGGCAAGTACTGTCAAAGGGAAGATGCTGTATGCTCCATCACAGTACCTTGATCATGATTTGGAAAGGACCATCCGCAAGGCATATCCGAATAAAATCATCCATGCTTCATATTTGGAACCGAACGAAGATGGAAAGCCCTTCTTCGTAGCTTCAGTCGGACATTATTTGAAATACCGCAGCGGTCCCGTGGTGGACGGGGTGGTATTGGTGAATCCGGAAACGGGGGACACGAAATACTATCCAAAAAGAAAAGAACCTAAATGGGTAGATCGGACATTCACATTGGAAACAGCCCTGGAATATTGGACTTACTGGGGAAAATATATTCACGGGTGGAAAAACCAGTCCCTGATTGGACCGAAGAAAGATGTCCTGATTCCTAATGAGGATAATATGCAGGTTACGTTTAACGAAAAAGGCCAATTGATTTATGTAGTGGACTTTACCCGGGCTAAATCAAAAGGCAACTCCAAAACCCTTGTAGGTTATGGTGTTTTCAATGCCAAAACCGGTGAAATGACGTACTACAAAGGCGTCACGTCCGTTCTGACCGGAAAGGAAGCAAAATCCAACGCCAATGCGAGTGAGTTTTTGTCCAAATATCCAGGCTGGAAAGCCACTAATGGAATTTTCTATACGATCTACGGTGCTCCCACATATGTTATTCCGGTTACAAAGGGCAGCAAGTTCCAAGGTGTGGCGATCGTTTACGCCAATAGCGATAATCCCCAAGTGGTCTTTGGGAAAACGAAAGACGAAGCTTTCCGCAATTATAAAAAGCTGATTGCCTCATTAGGGAAAGTAAGCGGTGTGACGCCTCAAAAAGGATTTGAGATGAAAGAAATAAAGGGGAAGGTAATGAGGATCAATGATGCCAATCTCTCGAATGGATACGTATTCCATTTAATCGTCGAAGGCAATGCCAAGAGGTTCTCGGTGGACCCAGGTGTCAATGCGCTATCTGATGTGGTGTTGACGAATGTAGGAGACCGGGTTGTGCTGAAGGTGATGGATATGGAAGAAGACATCGTTCCAGTCGATGAATTCACTAATCTGGATTTGCCAAAGAAATGATAATGGACCGTGGACATATACACTTTCCATCTCCAATATAAGCATGAAAAAAAAGCATTGTTATCCACAATGCTTTTTTTCATGTTTTCGAATGATTGTCATGATAAGTCCGATAAATTGAATGAATGGATGGATTCCATATAATATCCCTTTTGAATGACGGCTTTTATGGCAAAGTGCCCATTTAACCGTTTCCGTACGCGGTACAGAAGTGAAGCGATTTCCTCTGCCGTCACAATTTGCTCGGGATCTCCGACTCGCTCTGGCCAGACTTGCTGGACAATTTCTTCCTTTGAAATAAGGTTGTCCAAATTTTCATATAGCAGCTTAAAGCAATTGAATTCCTTGGTCGGCATTTTAATGGGTGCTTCTTCATTGATGATCACGGTCTGAAGGTGCTCATTGATAGCGACGGTTTGCAGGAATTCGGGGTTCACCGGCGTGAAATCCATTGTTAAATCGTTGTCGATGGAGATTATGAATTCAATCAATCCATTGACCAAAGCAATCGAATCCCCCGGTTCAATGTGACATGGATTGCCCGGTACGAGCGGCATCTGGTTCACGGAGGTGCCGTGTTTACTTGCCAAATCCTCAATGAGGAGCTGCCCTTCCTCCATATAAATCCGGCAATGTTCCCTGGAAACAAAGTCATTGTAAAGCCTGAAATCAGCTTTGGAGTGCTGGCTTGCCCGGCCGATCAGCAGGCTATTCCCTTCATATACATAGGCGAATTCCTCGGTTTGGCCTTTGTGCATGGTCCTCAATACAACCTTGAAAGTTTTATAGATCATTCACTTCATACCCCTTAAAAAATCTGAAAATTTAAATTATTTTCATGAATTTATCATTTTGGCTACATGGCTGTTTAGTGGGTTCAATTTTATAATTATAAATTATCAGTCGCTTACTTACTAACGAAAAATGAAAAAAATCCAAATTAGACACACAGCCATTATAACAAAGAGGAACGAAGGATGAAGAAGAAACTCAATTTTTGCTGATGTTCGCTTTGACTGTGGGAGAAGTGGTTCCTCAAAGACGGCCAGGCAGCACCGGAAGAAGTTTGCGATGAAAATGTACCTTACGCTTGTGGAAAAGGAGTTGACCAAAGGTGAGTATGTGGAGAGATAGGATAAATGCCTTCAGCATCCTGCTGATGATCATCAGTATGATCGTATATATTATTTTTCCCCAGCCCTTTACCCTCATTCTGTACTGTATATTTGGCATTGCCTTTATCAGCCTGACTTTACTGAATTAAGCCTACCTTTGAATGGGTGGAGGATGGAACCAATAAGAAAAGAAGAAAAAAGCCTGCCGAATCAATGGCAGGCTTTTTTGATGCAAAAAATTATAACTATTGGCATATGTAATTGTTATTTTTATTATAAAAAATAGTTTTTATAATAAAATATACCTATATCGGCCGTAATTGTAGTAATATTGATTGAGGCCACTAAAGTGAGTATTTATATCATGATTGGAAAAATGAGATAGGAGATTTTAATTATGAAAAAATTAATAGTGCTAATAGGATCCTTGCTGTTTGGACTAATCTTAATGAATGTTTATACGGATTCAGGAAAAATGAAACCTGATGGACTTGAAATTAATACATCCTATATTAAAAACTCGAAAGAATCAGTGGCTGATATGAGTGTCTCTGGCTATATTCATAAAAAGAAAACGCTAGAAATGAAAACTGCTTTAAAAGAAAAAAATACAATTTCCATAGATCAAACTGGCAGTGAATCAGAGTATATAATAATAGATTCAACGGGGGAAAAGGTTTTCTCTGAAAAAATAAAAGGAGATACAATTCGTTCATTTGAATCAATATCCGGAGAAGGAATCATAAAAATAGAACTAAATAGCGGGAACCATGATGCAATGATTCGTATAAATGAAGATGAACTTAAAAATCAATAGAGCAAGAACCTTAAATCTTGAACCAATTCCGTACGGGACCGTAAACCGTATCACCATCGCAAAAGCGGAACGATGATTGACAAAGGTATTCTTAGGAAAAGAAGCAGGAACCCATTAAGGGTACCTGCTTTCTTTCATTCTAAGGACCGCAATCGTTTTATGAAATCCTGGGGCGTCATGGATTTAACACGACTTTAAAAGAGCCATTTTTATGCAAAAAAGGTATAATTAATTGTTAGAAGCAGACATTAAAAAATGGACTGCAACTTAGTTTTATCGCGTGTTTTAACTGAATCTTGAGCGAAATATCTTTTATAAAAAAGTCAAAATAAGAAAAGGAGAAACCATGACTAATGAAACAGGATGGAATTTAGACAATAGCTATGCACGTCTACCGGAAAAGTTTTTCACGAGCACGAACCCGACTCCTGTACGTTCACCGGAGTTGATCATTCTCAATGAGAGTTTGGCGGATTCTCTTGGTTTGGATGTGAAGTCGCTGAATAGCGAAGATGGTGTGGCGGTGTTTGCCGGAAACGAGATTCCTGAAGGTGCTTCGCCTCTTGCCCAAGCATATGCTGGGCATCAATTCGGTCATTTTAACATGTTAGGGGACGGCCGGGCGATATTGCTTGGCGAGCAGGTGTTGCCAGAAGGCGGGAGGGTCGATATCCAGCTGAAGGGTCCAGGAAGAACGCCATATTCCCGCGGTGGTGATGGCCGGGCTGCACTTGGACCGATGCTGCGGGAATACATCATCAGCGAGGCGATGCACGGGCTCGGCATTCCTACCACCCGAAGTCTGGCAGTGGTGACGACCGGTGAAACGGTAATCCGTGAAACCGGGCTGCCTGGTGCCATCATGACCCGTGTGGCTTCGAGTCATCTTCGTGTCGGAACTTTTCAATTCGCTGCAAAATGGGGCACGATCGAGGAGCTTCGGACACTTGCCGACTATGCCATTGAGCGTCATTTTCCAGACATTGAAGCAGATGAAAGCCGTTATCTTTCGCTGCTGCAGGAAGTGGTCAAGCGTCAGGCTGAGCTCATTGCCCAATGGCAGCTGGTCGGCTTCATTCATGGAGTGATGAACACCGACAACATGACGATCAGCGGGGAAACCATCGATTATGGTCCTTGCGCCTTCATGGATGCCTATGATCCTGCAACCGTATTCAGTTCAATTGATAGGCAAGGCCGCTATGCCTATGGTAACCAGCCGGTAATTGGGGGGTGGAATCTTGCGCGATTCGCTGAATCCCTATTGCCGCTGTTGCATGATGACGAGGATCAGGCCGTTACACTGGCCCAAGATAAGATTTCCGTTTTTAATGATCTGTATCACTCCAATTGGTTAGCGGGAATGAGGGCGAAACTGGGGATATTCAACGAAGAGACTCAGGATGAAGCCCTTATTAATGGCATCCTCAGTATGATGAAGAAGCATGGTGCCGACTATACCAATACTTTCCGGGCTCTGACCTTTGATAAAAAGGAGGATACGGTCCTTTTCGGGACACCGGAATTCGCCCAGTGGCAGGAGCTTTGGCAGGCTAGGTTAGGGAGGCAGAAGGAATCGAAAGAGTCTTCGAATCAGTTGATGCAGAACAGCAATCCTGCAGTGATTCCGCGGAACCACCGGGTGGAAGAGGCGTTGGAGGCGGCAGTGGAAAAAGAGGACTACAGCGTGATGGAACGGCTGTTGGATGTTCTTGCAAATCCTTATGCACACTGCGAAAAACAAGCAGAATACGCCGCACTGCCTGAGTCAACAAAACCTTACCGGACTTTTTGCGGTACCTGATCATAAAACATGCATGGAGGTAATGTAAGAGCTCCCGCGATTGAAGTCGATTCTTCGTCAACTTCAATTGCGGGAGCCCTTTTTGTGCTCATCAGTAAAAAAGTTTTGTTTGAAGAATGTCCAAGGCACGGTCAATCTCCGCTAAATCTTCCTTTGATGCATGTTGCAGCCGGCTTTGGAAACGGGATTCCACGATTGCAAAAGCCTCGTTCATCATCATTTCCTTTTAGGGAGGCGGGGATTTCCATCGTCACCAGTGTCCCGATCAACAGGCAGATGCCCCCTGTTGATTTATTACATGAAAGAGGGGTTGAAGTATCAGTAGGAAATGATAATATCTTTGATGTATGGTCACCTCTCGGGAATGGTGACATCTTGGAGAGGGCAGGAAGGCTCGCAGAACGTTTCAAATGGATTGATGAAGTCTCGCTTTCCCGTTCACTCGGATATATAACTGGCGGAAAAACCCCATTGGATGATAAGGGTAACCAGGTATGGCCGAAAGTTGGGGATGCCGGAAGTCTGGTGTTAATTGACGCAAGCTGTTCTGCAGAGGCAGTTGCCAGGCGTTCGGAGCGTAAAGCGGTCATTTACAAGGGGAGCTTGGTTTCCGGTTCACTATATAAACAAAAGCAGTCCATTGAACGGTAGGACTGAACCAAAAAAGGATTTCTGGATATTTCCGGATTTCCTTTTTCGTTTTTGGCGGCTTCCGTGTACTTTTATTTACATATGTTATATGCTGTGGAAGTGATTTTTTGGGCTATATGGGTTGCCCTCGCATGTCTTTATATCATAAAATGTCCCGCTTTTGCTTGCCGGCCTTGCAACCTTAATCAAGCCAACAAATTAGCGGGGAGCCGCAGTCTTTGTTACTATTAATGGGAACGTTATCATTACTCATGCGTCTGAAAAGGTCCAGCGACATAAATTATGTGTCCAGTAATGCAGCAGCGGACCATCCGGGACCGCGTTTATTAACATGGTGATGTCCTATCGCCTTTTTCAAGGGAAGGACAAGTGATATTCACCATGAGTTTGAAAAGTATCATGTTCAAAGGAGATGGAATCTATGAAAAGTTGGAGATCTTCTGTGACTCTATTTTCTTCTTTTCAATGGTTGTTTTTTATTTTTGCAAATACGGTAGTTGTGCCCATATCGATTGGCGCAGCTTTTGATCTTCCTCCCAATGTTACGGAAATGACCATGAGAAGCTCGCTCATTTTCACTGGGATCGCTTGCGTGTTTCAGGGGTGGAAGGGGCATAAGTATCCGCTTATGGAAGGGCACTCCGGTCTATTGTGGGGAGTGATGCTGAATTTAGGGTTATCTGCACCGTCCATAGGGCTCGGTTATGCTGAGATAGGAGGGGGAATTGCTACTGGTCTCATTGCCGCTGGTGTCGTGACCCTCATTATTTCGGCCTTCAACCTGATTTCTCATGTCCAGAAGATTTTCACTCCCATGGTCATGACGGTTTATTTATTCCTTCTGACGTTCCAGCTCATTTTTGTCTTTTTTAAGGGGATGCTGGGGATTACGGAGAATGGCGAAATTAACATCCCGGTCAGTTTCCTATCTGTGGGGATTGTACTTCTAGTCAGTATATTAAAAATAAAAGGACCAAGGACAATAAGCAATTTCTCCATATTGATCGGGATTATAGTGGGATGGATTTTTTACGAGCTGCTATTTCCGGAGGCCGGGGGAGAAATGGGATCGACGGGTGCCGCTTTTTCATTTTTCCCATTAGGTGCTCCAAACCTTCAATTCGGGATCATAGCGATTTCCTTTTTTGCAGGATTGCTGAATTTGTGCAACACGTTCGCATCCATTCAGGCTGCATCGGAATTAATCGGTGATGAAGCTGAACACAAGCAGTATCGAAATTCTTTATTCATGACTGGCGGATTTACCATTTTCGCTCCGCTGCTTGGCCTTGTTCCGTATACACCTTTTACTTCATCGATTGGATTTTTGCAGAGCACTCAAATCTATGAGCGGAAGCCCTTCTTGCTTGGAGGCATGTTATTGACCATAATCGGGCTCATTCCCCCTTTCATCTCTTTCCTGGCCACGATGCCGATAACAGTCGGAAATGCAGTATTGTTCGTTGCCTACCTTCAGCTGTTCGGTACGGCTTTCAACAGCGTCAAAGGTCAGCATTTCACTTCAGACACGATATTCAGGCTTGCCGTACCCGTATTGATTGGCGTGAGTTTGATGAATGTCCTGCCTACTGCATTTTCGAACCTGCCCGCGCTATTACAGCCCTTTTTGACGAATGGGCTCATAATGGGAGTATTGATATCAATCGTGCTGGAAAAATCGGTCAACTGGACTCGTTATGAACAACTGCATAACTAATGGGACTTTGATTGAAAGAGTTATACATAAAGGGAAACGACAATGCTGATTGAAGAGGCGATCATGAAAACCGGAAGGGTATTACCCTTCCGGTTTTCTGTTTTTTCATGGGTCTTTTAATGGGAAATGGGCGTTGTAATCAGTAGCATTACCCAATCCCCTTACATATTTTGTTGGAGGGAGTATTTGATGTGCTGTTCATTCCCTGACCATTTCGTTTCGAATACCTGTTTTAAGATTTGCCTTATTAATTAATACACGGAGGTTATATACAATGTATGAATTTCAAAATCAATTGCAAAATCTGAATGTCGATGATTTCCAGGTGACACAGCCAGTTCCTTGGGAGCAAAACCAGTACAATTTGGATGATTCGTCTCGGCAATTCATTGGTGTGGGCGGCTTTGGTTGTTTTGGCTGTTTCTTGTGCTTTGGCTGCTTTGGCTGCGGCGGTCGCTGTGGTGGATGCGGTCGCTGTGGCGGATGCGGACGCTGCGGCGGATGCGGTGGTCGTTGCGGCCGTTGCGGCCGTTAAGGTTTCAGGTACTAAAGAAAAGTCCCTGCGGTGCAGCAGGGACTTTTCTTTATGGTATTAGACATAAGAGACAAATTGTCTTACATAGGATTAAAGTGAAGTGCTGTGCTAAAAGCAGTACTTAGAATGCATCGGGTTAGGAGGAACGGAATGGTGAATTTAACCCCTTCTATGCGTTTGAAAGTGAAAAGGGATACGTTTTTTCTTCCGGAACCAAACAGAGGTGTGTATTTCAGGAATAACATAAGTTCGTTCCGTATGGAGGGCGCCTCGATCGTTCAGTGGATTGAAAAGTTATTACCGATGTTCAACGGGAACCATACATTAAGCGAGTTGACCGATGGATTGCCTGGCCCATACCGGAACCGGGTGATGGAAATTGCCGAGGTTTTGTACGGGAATGGGTTTGTTCGGGATGTAAGCCAGGATAGCCCCCATCAATTAAGGGAACAAGTTCTTGAAAGGTATGCTTCGCAAATCGAGTTCCTGGAAAGCTGCGGCGATTCCGGGGCTCACCGTTTTGAAACTTATCGAAAGAAAAAGGCGTTGGCTATCGGCTCTGGCCCCTTGTTCCTTTCATTGGTGTCCTCACTGATGGAATCCGGATTGCCTGCCTTCCATATCCTCATTACGGACACGGTACCGACCAATAGAAAAAGATTGAATGAAATCGTGGCACATGCGCGTAAGACGGACGACGAGGTTGCCATAGAGGAGGTCATGCTTGAAAAGGGAGCAGGGATTGAATGGCAGGAGATCGTGCGGCCTTTTGACTCGATCTTATATGTGTCACAGGAGGGTGATATAGAGGAATTAAGAGAACTTCATTCGGTTTGCAGGCAAGGGGAAAAAATCCTGTTTCCTGCGTTGATCATCAATCAAGTAGGGATGGCTGGACCGCTCGTCCATCCGGATTCCAAGGGGTGCTGGGAGTCAGCGTGGCATCGTTTACACCAAGCTGAGCTGGAAAAGAATCAGGAACCATCTTCCTTTTCCGCCACAGCCGGAGCGATGTTAGCCAATATAATGGTATTCGAATGGTTTAAAGAGGCTGCAGGCGTTACGACAGCAGAACAAGCCAATCAATTTTATCTGCTGGATATGGATACATTGGAGGGAAAATGGCATCCGTTCATTCCCCACCCTGGCGTGACGGGTAAAGGGGCTGCTGCATGGATTGAAGATTTTGAACGGCGGCTTGAACTGAAAGCGGACCCGGGTGATCCGGGGAAGGTGTTTATGTACTTCAGCCGTTTGACATCCTCGGAAACCGGAATCTTTCATAGATGGGATGAGGGGGATTTAAAACAGCTGCCGTTGGCTCAATGCCGCGTTCAGGTCGTTGATCCGCTGTCGTCCGGTCCGGCCGGACTCCTGCCCGAAATCATCCGTTCAGATCTGACGCATGAGGAAGCGAGGTGGGAAACCGGTCTTGCAGGAGTCGAAGCATATGCATCCCGAACACTCAGCCAGCTCGTGGCGACTCTTCCGAAACTTCAGGGAGCAGACGAAATAAAGGAATCGATCGGTGTCGGAGCAGGGGAAACATTTGCTGAATGTGT
Source organism: Bacillus sp. 220_BSPC (assembly GCF_001054655.1). Classification (NCBI taxonomy): domain Bacteria; kingdom Bacillati; phylum Bacillota; class Bacilli; order Caryophanales; family Bacillaceae; genus Bacillus; species Bacillus sp. 220_BSPC. The sequence goes on along the minus strand of NZ_JVPL01000271.1, from coordinate 23,391 downwards.
TTGCCGTGGACTGCAAAGCAGTTTGGATACAGAGTTTTTAAATAAGCGATTCAACCAGGAGAAACTTCTGACGGTGCAGTTGTCTCAAGTGGAAGATGAGCGCTGCAGGTATTATTTACAAGCGCTGACCCGGCTGCAAGGAGATCCGATCATCGCATTGGGTGAGGAAGTGTCCGGTTTCCCGGTAGTTTGGGCAGGAACGAGCGATGGCTGGTCCGGGGCTGTCGGTTTGAATGTAACGATCGCATTACGGAACGCGTTGCAAAAGGCTGTCATGAAAGTCCAAAACCAGACCGTTTGCCTCACAGCTCCCGGTTTAGTGGCATCGCCTGTTCTTGAGGAAGAAAAGGTGAATCTTGTGATTCCTTCATGCGGGGTGAAAGGGAATTCCGAACTAGTACAGTCAGCCATTCAAGTCTTGAAGAAGAACAGTAAGCGAATCTGTGTTTTCGAATTAAATCTGGAACCTCTCTTGAAGGAAGGAATGGCAGGAGTGTTCGGGGTGTTTTTGCGAGAGGAGGAATCAGGGTGAAAACTGACGTATTGGTTGTCGGGGTAGGAGTGTTGGCCGACCATGTTCATGGGGACCTGTCCGGCCAATATCAGGTGAATCGCCAAACCGATTTCGAGGCAGGAATCCCGCAAACCACGGCGATGGTCCTCCTGCTGCAAGATGCTTGGAATCCCGCTGTCCATGTAAAGGCAGAAGAGGTGTTAGGGCAAGCGGGAATTCCATGGCTGCGGGGGTTCGTATCATTTGGAGAGGGAGTGGTAGGGCCGTTGGTGCGCCCGGGTGTTCCTGGCTGCTCACAGTGTGCGGACCAAAGGCATCTCATGGCCGGGCGTGATCGAAAAGAAATGTGGGGAATCCGCCAGCAGCTCGAGGAAAAGGGGGGGATGGAGCGTGATCCGGCGGCATCCCGCACTGGCCTTTTACAGATGGCCCACTTGATTTGTGCAGAGGTAAGGAAGGTGATGAAAGGAGAGCGCGCCCGTTCGGAGGGGCATGTATCTTTAATCAGCCTGAAAACGCTGAATGGTTCTTGGCATTCCTTTTTACCAGATCCATTGTGTCCGGTTTGCTCAACATTACCTGATGACTCGAAGGAGCGTGCTAGGATTTCGTTGCAGCCAAGTCCGAAAATCAGTCCCGACAGTTACCGAACCCGTTCAATGGATGAGCTGAATGAAGTGCTGGCCAAGGATTACTTGGACCACCGCACAGGATTCCTGAATAATAAAATGATAGACCTTGTGCCGCCATTTGCCGATGTGAGTGTTAATTTGCCTTTGTTCATAGGCGATGAGGGGGCGGCTGGAAGGACTCTCTCATATGCGGTCAGTGAGATGACGGCCATATTGGAGGGATTGGAAAGGTATTGCGGAATGGAGCCCCGCGGTAAACGGACAGTCATACATGACAGCTACAACAACCTGAAAGATTCTGCGCTCGACCCCGCCAGGATCGGGGTGCACTCGAAGGAAAATTATGCACAGCATGATTTCCCGTTTCAACCATTTAATCCCGACCGCTCGATAGATTGGGTATGGGGCCACTCATTCTTGCAAGAGAGGCAGATCTTGGTCCCGGAGTTGCTTTCCTATTATAGCTTGGGCTGCGGTCATGGATTTGTCTATGAAACTTCCAATGGCTGTGCATTAGGGGGAAGTTTGGAGGAGGCCATTTTCTACGGCATCATGGAAGTGGTCGAACGTGATTCGTTCCTGCTGACCTGGTATGCGCAGCTGCCGCTCACACGCCTTGACCCTTATTCTGCAAATGACAAAGAACTTGAGCTGATGATTGGCAGGGCGAGGGCGGCAGCGGGATATGATATCCATTTGTATAATGCGACAATGGAACATGGTATACCGAGCGTATGGGCGCTGGCGAAAAACAGGAAACAAAAAGGATTGAATATCATTTGTGCGGCAGGGGCCCATCTCGACCCGGTCCGGGCTGTGAAAAGCGCGGTCTTCGAGCTGGCCGGCATGATGCTGACACTTGACGATAAATTGGAAGAGAACCGGGATGAGGTTGAGAAAATGCTGCAGGATTCCTCACTGGTACGGAAAATGGATGATCATGGCATGCTGTACGGTTTACCCCAAGCTGAAGAGCGACTGCAGTTTCTGCTGGATGATGACCGCCCGATGCGAACTTTCGCTGAAGAATACGGGGAAAAGGCGAACCATCCGGACTTGACGGAAGATTTGCAGGAAATCCTTCAGGCGTTTCGCCGGTTGCAACTCGAGGTGATTGTGGTGGATCAGACGACACCGGAAATTGCACGGAATGGATTACATTGCGTGAAAGTACTGATCCCGGGGATGCTACCGATGACATTCGGCCATCATCTTACCCGCATAACGGGCCTTGAGAGAATACTGAGGGTTCCGATGGAACTTGGATATGCTGAACGGCCGCTTGATTTCGAACAGCTCAATCCGCATCCGCATCCTTTTCCATAAGCGGTTACGTAGGAGGTTGGAGGATGAGTCTAGAGGCATTTTTGCACAATTTACATTTTGATATTGAAAAGGCAAGTCCGCCTAATTGGGAAGTGGATTGGGATGATGCACCGTTAACGTATAAGCTTTACCGTGACTTGCCTGTTTATCCACTATCACTGGAGGTGCCGCTGACGCTCGAGGGGGAGAGCGGGCCTTCAAAGCAGGACCTCGAAGGAATCGGTCATTTCCTCTGGTATGCCTATGGCCTGACCCAAGTCAGTCAGGTACCGAGATCCTCGGAATCTGAGGACCTCATGCAGTCATTCCGGCGTTTTCCGCCATCAGGGGGAGCTTTGTATCCAAGCGAATTATACGTTTATTTGAAGATCGAGGGATTACCTGCTGGCGTATACCATTATGATGCGGCACACCACCGGCTGGTTTTGCTGCGGGAAGGGAATTTCGATTCATATGTAACAAAGGCTCTTGGTGGAACCATTGATATGTCCGCTTGCTTTGGCACGGTTTTCGTATCGACGATGTTTTGGAAAAACTTCTATAAATATAATAACTTTTCATACCGTCTGCAAGGTCTTGATGCAGGCGTGCTTCTTGGACAATTGCTCGAAGTGGCGAAACGCTTTGGAATCGCTGCCGGGGTGTGCTTCCAATTCCTTGATCGGGCCATCAATCATCTGCTCGGGCTTTCGGAGGAGGAAGAGAGCACGTATGCGGCGATCCCCTTATCGGCAGAACCTTCTTGGAGATTCAGGGAAGAAAGGAGTATGGACCGACCTGTCACTTCGACGGAATTATTGCTGGAATTGAAGGGAATTCAGCCTGAACACTATGTTCGGTCGCAAAGGATCAGGGAATTTCCGATGCTGACTAAAATGAATGAAGCATCCATGATCGAATCGACCCAATCATTCCGGCGGATCCATCCAAAGAATGGGACGGAATCAGAAGGGAAAATTGTAGCCCTTCCTATCGTGAAGCGGTTGTCCTATGACTTGGCAACAGTTTGCCGGAAGCGATTTTCACCTGAAATGGACTTTATACTCGGGAAAGTCAGTCAATCGCAACTGGCCGCTCTCCTGCATGAGGCAACCGCTTCGTTCTCCTATCGAAATGACTTGGATGGAACATACGGAAACAACGGAAATCGCGTTTCCCTCTATGCTTGTTTATATAATGTGGAAGACATACAAGATGGTGCCTACCATTATGACAGCATGACACATTCATTACGGCAGATACAACCAGGAGATCATCGGCTCCTATTGCAATACGGAATGTCCCTCGATATCATGAATTTTCAGCAAGTGCCGATCTGCATACATGTAGTTGGTGAGCGGGACCATTCCAAAACGCAACTTGGATATAGAGGATACCGCATCCAGCAAATGGAGGCGGGGATGCTCGTTCAGAAATTACTGCTGGCATCGTCAGCCCTCGGAATGAATGGGCACCCGCTGCTCGGCTTTGATGTGAATATGTGTGATGAACTTTATAAGATAGACGGTCCGCAAAGGAAAACGAGCCTGATTCAAATCCCGATCGGACACTATCTGAGTCGACCTTGGCTGAAGGGGAGTCTGCATAGTTGAAGAAGATGAAACGAAAGTCTCCATTTGATTTAAGGAATGGAGGCTTTCGTTTTTATATTGTAGTATGGCAGAGTGCAATAATCTCTGCTGAAGATTATACTGAATGAATAAGTAGATAAAGTAATTAATGCAGTACGCTTTTAACTAAACATTTTAAAGGATGTAGCTTATGGAATGGAAAACGGACAGAAAATCCAAGAGGCCTTTATATAAACAAATAGCCGCTTACATCGAGAGTGGCATTGCTGATGGAACATTCTTAGTGGATAAGCCGTTACCGTCTGAACGCTTCCTGGCAAGTGAACTGGGAGTTAACAGAAGCACAGTTGTTGCGGCTTATGATGAATTGGAAGCAAATGGGCTGGTAGAACGAAAAAAAGGAAGCGGAACGATGATCAGCAAGGATATCTGGGGAATTACCCGAAAACGTATCCCTAGCTGGAATAGATATATCGAAGCGGGTTCTTGTTTGCCCAATATGCCAGTAACCCAAAAAATACGTAAAGAGACGGAAGGGCATAACCTCATTAACTTAGCTAGCGGGGAGCTTTCAGAAGACTTATTTCCAGTCCAATCCTTACGTGAAATCATTTCCAATCGATCCTTCATTGGTAGCTTAGGTTATGATCACCCTCAAGGCAATGCGAATTTAAGGGAAACGATAGCCAATCATGTTAAACAGTATAGGAGAATTGACACGGATCCATCTTCTATACTCATTACTTCTGGTGCACAGCAAGCCCTGCATCTGGTGGTCCAATGCTTGTTAAAGCCAGGGGATGCCGTTGTATTGGAAGACCCATCATATAGTTACAACCTTCCCATCTTTCAATCCGCGGGACTAAGAACCTTTCCTTTGCCGGTTGATAAAGATGGCATCAACCCAGAGGATTTACTGGAACTCCATAAAAAACATCGGATCAGGATGATTTTTTTGAACCCTATATTTCAAAACCCTACAGGGACTGTCCTGCATATCAACCGCCGTAAAAGGATTCTTGAGCTTTCATCCGAATATGGAATACCGGTCATAGAAGACGATCCTTATAGTTTAACTTCCTTTGCCGGGGAAGAAATTTCCACTCTTAAATCGATGGACGACAACGGAAATGTTTTATACATAAGCTCTTTGTCAAAAATTGTTGCTTCCGGTTTAAGAATTGGGTGGATCATTGGACCGAAATCAGTCATAGATAGACTATCGGATGCTAAGCAGCAGGTTGACTTCGGTCATGGCTCATTCACTCAATGGATAGCGAATGATTTTTTGGATTCAGAGTATTTTCCTGCCCATCTTGCCGGCTTAAGGGGGCAACTGGAAAAAAGAAGGGATGCAATGGTTTCTAGTCTTCAACAATTCCTGCCAAAAAAAGTTGATTATTATTCGCCAAATGGCGGAATTCATTTGTGGTGTAAGCTGAAAGTGCCATTGAACGAAATAAAGTTACTGGAGGAATCCATCAAAAGAGGAGTCATATATGTTCCGGGTTCAACTCTAGGTACAAATAAGGAATACGTACGCTTTACATTTGGAAGGGAAAAGGAGGATTCCATTCACGAAGGCATCAAAAGGTTTGCAGAGGCGGTAAAAAGTTTATAATCATATGATTCCAGACTGTAGACAAACTTGATGAAAACTCAGTTTGCCTGCAGCTTTTTTTTATTAAAAAGTGTTGATTTCAGAAAACCGCTCCCTTTCCGCCGAGTGTCTGCCAAGCCTCCTGGGAACGTAAACCTCTCCGGGGCCTCAGCCAGTCAGTTACTTGGCAGGAGTGTCACAAATTTCTTCCATCCATTAAGGAGTACAGGAGAAACAACATGAAGGATAAACTAGTCTTAAAGAGGGTTTGGAATAAGACGAGCCAGCAGTTTCTTCTTTTAAAACACAAAGTTGATTGGAACGGAAGGAACGAGACTCCTGCGGGGAAAGCGTGGCATGGGAGACCCCGCAGGCGTTCCGAGGAGGCTCCCGGACCGCCCACGGTAAGCGAGTGCCTGAAGTGGAAATCAACGTTCCCATTTTACAAACCCACAAAAAAGCTGTCGGCAAACAATTATTATCTAGTTTGTGAACAAAAGGGTTTTAAATAAAACAAAGTTGATTGGAACGGAAGGAACGAGACTCCTGCGGGAAAAGCGTGGCATGGGAGACCCCGCAGGCGTTCCGAGGGCGGACCGCCCGCGGAAAGCGAGTGCCTGAAGTGGAAATCAACATCTAAAAATTGTAACCATATCCGAGGAGTTGAAGGTCTTCTTTATGGATACAAGTTAGGCATTAGTTCCTGCAATCCGCGGTATCTTAGCTCTATGGATATTAATGAGAGAATTCAACAAGTGGATGGTGGAAATTTTACTTGATTGGATGGTCCTAAAAATGGTTGTTCTTTTATTATAGAGGGGAAGGGTTTTACTAATATATGTACTCAGTAAACACAAAGAGCGATCTACCTGTAATTTTGCAATCTCTTTATGTAGTTACACTGTGAAATGCGATGAGAAGCGGAATGATTTTAAATGGTTCAAGGAAATAGATAATAATATTGGGAGGCGTTGATTCATGACGGTAAGTGTAATAGCAGTAGTGGCCATTAGTATAGTTGCCCTGGTTGGCACCCTTTCGTTAACGGGGAAAAGTGATAGTGATTATTCTGCAGCAACGAGAGGGAATTTGTTGAACCTTAGTTATATTTATATCGGTCTCGCCCTAGTATTAACTGTGGGCATCATCTACTTCGTAATAAAATCAGCCTAAGATATGAATGATTATTATAATAGTCAAAATGAATGGAAAAATTGCCTTGATTCATAAGACATAATCTATTTGTATAAAAATGTTAATTTTTTCACGAAAGTGGCAAAAATATGAACGAAAAGAATCTGATCGATACCTTGAAACAATCACCTTTGTAAACTGAGTGAACAATCCTTTCGACATAATTATGGATGAAAAATATATAGATGAATCATTAAATAATAGCGGAGATGATCAAATATGACATGGCCTGTATTGATTTTGACCATTATCTTAAGTTTGCTTAAATTATTAGTTACCTGTCTTCCAACCGATGCCGTGAATTGGATTATGAGTAAATTTAAAATACATTCTGAAATTAGTGATGCGGATGCAATCGTTACCTTTGATGGAAAGCGTTTGGAAGGTGAAGATAAAATTCAAGTGCTTAATTATTTTAACGAAGCTAAGTTTTTGAAAAAAAATCATATATTTCCTGGGAACGAGAAATTGTTTTTACATCCAGAGAACAGTGGGACTCCCATTATAATTGATGTAAAAAGAGGAAAAAACGATGTTAGGTTATATGTGTACATGTACAACGACCATGTGGACGTAGTCAAACAGTACAAGAATAAAGTAGTCGCGTATAGTCTTCTATCCGAGAGCCTTCAAGAACGTTCCATGCCAGTAATAAGGAATTTAGTTTAAAAGGAATAAAAGTGAACTGCACCCCAAATTGGAGATGCAGTTTTTTTTATGAAGAATAACGAAAAGGACTATCGCACAGGTTCAGCTGAGCAAACTGATAACTTTCAGATGCCGAAAGTCAGTCGTTCTCGGTTAATACCTTTAAAGTCTTTTCCCTGATGCTTATCCGGTTTTTATAATCTTTAGCTACCAACTCTGTATATAATAAATCAAAAAGCAATAGGAGCGGAAGCAATGGAGAAATGTTTTGTCCCATATGCATGCTGTTTTTGCTTGTGACCACTAGTGTTAGATCGCCAAGCTGGGAGAGGTCGGAATTCTTATCTCCAGTAAAGACCAAGATGCATGCGCCTTGCTTCTTTGCGATTTTAACTGCAGAAATCACTTCTTTCGTCGTTCCGGAAATGGAAATGCCGATGACAACACTATTCTCGTTACTTAAAGCTGCATCCATCATGGACTGATGGGGGTCTGTAATGGCTTCGACAGTTAAGCCGATACGAAAGAACTTGGACTTGAATTCCTGGGCCGCTATACCGGAACTCCCTATTCCATATACATGAATCTTATTTGCCTTTGTAAGGAAAGAGACAGCTTTTTGGATATTGTCATATGTCGTTATATGAAAGGTATTATCGATGATACCTAAGTGATCTTGATACAGTTTAGCGAAATAATCCACCTGCTTGATGTTCTTCATGTTTTTCGGCGTATTTCGGAGGTCGACGAACCTTTTTAACTCATGCCTGAACTCATTAAACCCAGAAAAGGCTAATTTCTGGCAGAAACGCGTAATGGTTGCAGGTGAAATATGGAGCTTTTTAGCTATTTGACTGATCGTTAACTGACTTACTTCTTCAGGGCGCTGCAGAATATAATGGGCCAATTCTTCCTCTGTTTTGGTGAACTTGTCCATGCTGCATTCTATGCCATATATGAGGTTTTCTGCTAGGTATTCCATATGATCACCCGTTTCGGATTTCTTATCTGTATTTATAGTTTAATGTATCCAGTAGGGACGTCAATAACCGGAGGGGACGGAAACAGGAATATGAAAAAGAAAAGACCCAAACCGTTGTCAGTCTGGGTCTTTTCATTACCATGTGCCATTTTCTATTCTTGGATGGCATCCACGAATCTTTTGGTGATTTGCTGCGGCCTGGTAATGGCACCGCCCACCACTACTGCATGGACGTTCATATCCAATACAGAGCGGGCGATTTCTGGTGTGATGACATTTCCTTCCGCGATCACTTTCGCTTTGTTCACTGCTTTTACTATTTCTTTGAGTACAGCATAGTCATCCTGATATATTTTCTCGCCGAGAGTTTCGTTCGTATAGCCGTATAAAGTGGGCGCCACAATATCGAATCCTAAATCGTCAGCGTATTTGGCTTCCTCAATGGTGGATACATCCGCCATTAGCAGGACATCCGGATATTTTGCCCTTATTTCACCATAAAACTGCTTTAACGTTTTACCGTCCGGCCTTACCCGGGATGTAGCATCCGTCGCAATGATTTCCGCTTTGGTTTCCATCAATGCATCAATTTCGGCCATGGTGGGAGTGATATAGACATCGTTTTGTCCATACACCTGTTTAATGATCCCTATGACTGGAAGGTCCACATTTTTCTTGATTTCCATTATGTCAGCTACAGAGTTTGCGCGAATGCACTTCGCACCGCCTTCTTTGGCAGCAATGGCCATGCGTCCCATAATAAAAGAGCTGTGCAGCGGCTCATTCTCCAATGCTTGACATGATACAATTAAGCCCTTGTGAATTTTATCCAGCACCTGTTGCATGTTAACACGTCCTTATCGTTGTCTATATTCTCAATGACCCAAGAATTCTTCCACTTCATTTTTGATGATCGTCACTTGGGGACCGTAAACTATTTGAATGCCATTTCCTTTTTTTACGACACCTTTTGAACCGGTTTGTTTAATGACGTCTTCTTTCACCAATGTTTCATCCTTTACCGTGACACGGAGACGGGTTGCACAGCAATCGACGATTTCGATATTTTCCTGTCCGCCCAATCCGTTAACGATGGTCTGGGTTCTCTCTGATGCCGTTACTTGTGTAACAGCGGCCTGTTCATCATCTTCACGGCCAACCACTTTCAAATTCTTCTTCCTGATCAAGAATTTAAAAGTGAAGTAGTATAGGAAAAACCACGGAATGCCGACGAGAAGTACATAAATCCAGTTTGTTTTACTGATGCCCTGGAGTATCCCGAATAAAGTGAAATCAATAAATCCTCCAGAGAAGGTTTGACCGATCGTTATATTGAATATATCTGCCATCATGAAGGCAAGTCCGTCAAACAAGGCATGAAAAACATAAAGGATCGGTGCGACAAATAAGAAACTGAATTCAAGCGGTTCGGTGATGCCCGTTAAGAAAGAGGTCAAGGCAGCTGAAAGCAGCAAACCGGCCACGACTTTCTTATTTTTAGGTTTAGCGCAATGGTATATGGCCAATGCCGCGCCAGGCAGACCGAACATCATCGTGATGAACCGCCCCGACATGAACCGGGAAACACCCTCATAATACTTGACGGTAGTCGGGTCGGCCAATTGTGCAAAGAAGATGTTCTGGGTCCCGCTGACAAGCTGCCCTTTAATCTCCATCGTTCCGCCTAAAGCTGTTTGCCAGAAGGGAAGGTAGAAAATATGGTGCAGCCCTAACGGCCCGAGCATCCGTAATATGAATCCGTAAAAGAAAGTCCCGATCGTACCTGTGCTCGTTACCAGCGCACCTAATTGGTTTATGAAAAGTTGGAAATACGGCCATACGATAAAAAGCACGGCTCCAACCAAGATGGACGCGAAGGAAACGATGATGGGAATGAAACGGGAACCCCCGAAAAACCCTAACACTTGCGGAAGCTGAATTTTATTATATTTATTGTGCAAAAGTGCGGCAACGATCCCTACTACGATACCGCCGAACACACCGGTCTCCAGTGTCTGGATCCCGACCGCCATTCCTTGTCCGGCACCTGCCAAATTGTCTTTGGCAAGTTCCCCGGTTATTTGAAGCAGTGCATTTATTGAACTGTTCATGACGAAATAGCCAATCATGGCAGCCAGTGCAGCGGTACCTTTATCCGAACGTGCCAATCCTACTGCAACACCTACGGCAAAAATAACCGGCAAGTTGCCGAATACGATGCTTCCTGCAGAACTCATGATCGTGAATATGGCCTGCAGCCAAGCAAAGTCTAAAAATGGATAGGCTTCAACTGTATTTGGATTGGAAAGAGCACCGCCAATTCCCAGCAATAAACCGGCCGCTGGCAAAACGGCAATCGGGAGCATAAAGGATTTACCGAACTGCTGCGCTTTCTCGAAAGCTTTCTTCATAATGATTCCTCCCTCATTTAACGAGCCTTTGATACTCTTTATTTTTTATCGCTCTATACTAGCTATATTAAATCCCTTTGAGAGCGTTTTCAATGCGGTGCAAGGTTATATCAACTGTTTTCAATCTTGTGCTTATTTCTCTGAAAAAGTTTTCATTAATAGAAGGTGCTGGATGGGATAAAAAAGTTATATGAATATATTGAAATCTTTATTGCTTATTTTTATAATTCGTGTATTGGTGAGTAAACGTACTATTTAATAAGAAAAAACATTTTTTTTATCCAAAATCCGAATATTATCTTGTGCAATCAAGAAAAAGTATATATAATTACCTCAAACGATAGTTTGGCAGGTGATAGTCATCTTACCGATAAACGCTAACGAAACGAAGAAATTGCTTTCTCATATGTATAATGAGGTATCGAAGGAATTGTTCGGCTTTGGTACGACGCTGCTGAAGGTTACTGTTGAGCAGAATGTGATTACATTTCAAGCCAAACATCGACGTGCCCCGCGCTCTGAAGCTTTAGAAGGGGAAGTTCCCAGCCTGAAGCAGGAGGTTGACTTCCATATGTCCCTGCTTTATAAAAAGAAACTGAAACAAAAGCTGGAAACGCAAACGAATTGGGATATCGAAGCTGTCCTGAGGGATTATGACTCAGCGACGCAGCTGGCATTCACCAATATAGTATTGAAGGAAAAAAATATATAATCATATAAATGGATTTCCCTTCGGATTTATCTGGAGGGGACGCCGCTAGAGAACCAAATGATAAGTTTTATCTTTGTTTACAAAGAAAAGACAATCTTGGGTAGAATTTCAATTCTATTTAAGATTGTCTTTTTTTACATGTAAATCAGTAAAAAGGAAATTTTAAACAATATGAACTTGGAGGTTTGGATGATGAAAAAAATATTGATGATGTTATCACTGTTCACATTAGTTTTAGCGGCATGCTCTTCAAAGGACAATGGAAAGGAAAAACCAGCGAAATTGGTCGTTTCCACTTGGGGATTCGCCGATGATTTCTTCCGTCCTGAAGTCTATGAGCCATTTGAAAAGAAGCATAATGTCGAGATTGTCGTTGATTCAGGAAATAATGCAGATCGATTGAACAAAGTGCGCCAAGCGAATAGCGATGTGGATGTTATCTATTTATCCGACTATTATGCACAGCAGGGCATCGATGAAGGGTTATTTGAGAAAGTTGACCATAGCAAAATTCCGAATATTGATAATATCTACGATAAAGCAAAAGCTCCGAATGGCGCTGAGTATGGACCAGCCTATACCATTGCACAATTTGGGATTGCCTATAATCCCGATGAATTGAGTAAACCGATCACCTCTTGGAAGGATCTTTGGAGCAAGGATATGGCAGGGAAGATCACGATTCCATCCATCACTTCGACAACTGGACCGATGTTTTTGGATGCCGCTTCAAAAGTTAGCGGAAGTGAAGAGTTCAATGAGGATAAAGCCTTCGATCAAATGAAAAAGATCATGCCGAATGCGGTGAAGGAATATGGGCAAACATCAGAGTTCGTCAACATGTTCTCGCAAGGGGAAATCGTTGCAGGCCCGATCATGGAAATGTATTTTGGCGATTTACAGGAAGCCGTTCCCAATGCTAAGTTCATTTCCCCTCAAGAAGGCGGCTACGCCGTGATGAATACAGTGAATATTGTTAAAGCCAGCGATCAAAAAGAATTGGCCGGCGAATTCATGAATTACATTTTAAGCAAGGAAGTTCAGGAAAAATCAGCGAAAGCGAAAGTGGATTCTCCTGTCAATACGGAAGTCAAGCTCTCTGAAACGGAAGCGAAAGGCTTAACCTACGGAGATGACGTCATTGACAGCCTGCGTGTATTGGACATGAAGTTTGTTAATGAAAACTCGAAACAATGGATCGATCGTTGGAATCGTGAGCTTACACACTAAGAAAGAAAAATGAGGTGTGCTTGATGAAGAAAAAAATGATTCTTGATGTGGATACTGGAATAGATGATGCGATCGGGATCATTCTTGCTGTTAAAAGCCGTCAATTCGACATATTGGCGGTCACAACGGTGAACGGGAATGTATCACTTGATACGGCCACATTGAATACATGCAAAATATTGGATTTATTGAATGAACAGGACATTTCAGTCATAAAGGGGGCAGATAGCCCAATTATCAGGAGCCCCTTTTTTGAACACCGGATCCATGGCGAAGACGGGATTGGCGGAGCCTTGAAGGATGTACCAGTCAAAAAGCGGCCTGATGATGGATTTGCTTCTGATTTCATCATCAATTCCATTTTGAATTTTCCTGGTGAAGTGACGCTTGTCATGACGGGACCTCTTACGAATTTGGCATTGGCGGTGAAAAAATGTCCGCAAATCACCAAGCTCGTTAAAGAAGTCATTTTCATGGGCGGAGTGATCAAAGGGGTTGGCAATGTCACGCCGACCTCTGAATATAACACGTATGTCGATCCTGAAGCAGCCAAAATCGTATTACAGGCGGGATTCGCATCCATCACGCAGGTTGGTCTTGATGTCACGAGAAAGGTTCTATTGGGTGAAGAGCATATCCAATTGATTCAAAACGATGAACTTGCTGACTATATAAGGCAAAGTACATCAGATTACCGGAAAAGGTATTTTGAACGTAACGGCATATGGGCATGTGCGATGCATGATCCATTAGCAGTAGCCATCGCTTTGCAAGAAGATCTTGTCACCAGAGAAGAATATTATGTGGATGTTGAAACAAAAAGCGAGCTTTGTGACGGACAGATGGTTTGCGACTTTCAAAATAGGCTGATGAAGCAGCCGAATGCGCAAGTTTGTCTGGACGTCGATGCGGAAGCGTTTTTCGACCTGTTCATTCGCATAATCAATTCATAAATAATACGAACAGGGGGTTCCGAGGTGAAGAAACGCTATCTATACCTGTTGCTGTTACCAGGTGTACTATTTTTAACGATTTTCATGATCATTCCAATCCTAATGACGATTGGCACGACCTTTTTTCATGAAGGCGGCGGTTTTTCCGTACAAGGATATCTTGATTTTTTCCAAGACCGATACTTTATTGAAATTCTGCTGACGACACTTAGGGTGAGTCTGTTCACGACAATCATTTGCATTCTATTGGGATTTCCAGCAGCTTATTATATTTCAAAACTGAAACAACGAAAAAAAGCCATCATGCTTTTGCTGACGATCTTCCCGCTATTAACAAGCCCTGTTGTCCGCTCATTCAGCTGGATGGTGATCATCGGTAAAAACGGTGTCGTGAATAAATTGCTGATGGGCATGGGCTTGATTGAGAAGCCGCTTGATATATTGTACACGCCCACTGCCATCATCATCGGATTGGTCCATTTATTCCTGCCATTGATCATCGTGACGCTGGTTGGTGTGATGGAGAACATCGAGACGGACTTATTAAAAGCGGCGGAAAGCCTTGGAGCATCAAGATTGGCCGTATTCACAAAAGTGATCATTCCGCTTTCGGTTCCAGGTTTGGTCATTGGCAGCATCCTTGTTTTCGTAGGGAGCTTCACGGCTTATACTACGCCTGCTTTATTAGGCGGGAAACAGCGGGTCATTTCGACCTTTCTTTATCAAAACGCGATTACATTGAACGAATGGCAAGTGGCATCGATAGTCGCTACGATAATGATTGCCGTGACTGTTCTGATCATATCGATCATGAATGGTTTGGCAAAAAAATTAAATCCAAAGGGGTAGAGGTGTATGCAGGAAAAAAATCGAGGATTGGCCCTGTTTACATTCCTGGTGTTCCTTTTTTTACTAGGGCCTTTGCTTATCATATCCGTTACGTCATTTGAAGGCGGAAATATTTTGAAGTTCCCGCCAGAAGAGTTTTCTTTCAGATGGTACGAAAATATTTTTAATGTGGACATGTTTTTGGTCGCTTTTAAAACGTCCATCCTTGTTTCACTGGGTGGCAACCTTTTGGCACTGTTACTGGGAGTGCCGGCCGCCTATGCATTAAGCCGGTTTGATTTCAAAGGGAAAAGCGTGATAAATGCCTTTTTCGTATCGCCAATATTAATACCGGGAATTGTGCTGGGCTTTGCGTTTTTACGTTACATTGTGGGGACTTATCAGCTTCCGATATATGCGGCCCTGTTTGTGGGACATACTGTTATCATGCTGCCTTTCATCATCCGTGTGATTTCTTCAAGCTTATCAAACTTTGACTTTTCCATTGAAGAAGCGGCCGAGAGTCTCGGGGCGAGTAAATTGGGCACATTCTTTACAGTCGTCCTCCCGAATATAAAATCAGGAATTCTGGCGGCAGTCATGATCGCCTTCTTGGAATCCTTCAATAATGTAGACATTTCAGTTTATATGACAGGTCCTGGGGTAAGTACGTTTCCGATTCAGATGCTGACGTATGTGGAGAACTACTTCGATCCCACCATTTCGGCCATTTCCGTATTGCTCATGTTCATAACCGCTTTCTTCATGTTTATAGTGGAACGGCTCATGGGATTGTCTTATTTCACAAAACGATAAAGGAGGTAATGATGGGTGGCTTTATTCACTTTACAAGATATATCTGTAGCATATAACAAACAGAATATATTAAAGGATTTCAATCTTGAGATTGAAAAAGGGAAACTGGTATCCCTTCTTGGCCCGAGCGGCTGTGGGAAAACGACGACCCTCCGTTTAATTGCCGGGTTTTTACAGGCGAATGAAGGGAAGTTTTTATTCAAGGAAAAGGACTATACGAAAGTGCCCGTCAACAAGCGGAACTTTGGCTTTGTGTTCCAAAACTATGCATTATTTCCGCATTTGTCGATATTCGATAATATTGCATTCGGTCTCCGTCTGAGAAAGAATTCAAAAAGTGAAATCGAAAAAAAAGTAATGAATGTGCTTGAGATCGTTAATTTGAAAGGTTTTGAAAAACGATATCCCCAAGAGCTTTCCGGAGGGCAAAAGCAGCGGGTCGCGATTGCCAGGGCGCTGGTGATTGAGCCGGACATCCTCTTATTTGACGAGCCATTGAGTAATCTTGATGCCAACTTAAGGGTGAATATGAGAGTCGAGATTCGCCGTATCCAACAAGAGCTGGGGATTACCACGGTTTACGTTTCCCATGACCAGGAAGAATGCTTTTCGATATCCGACCAGGTGGCGATCATGAACAAAGGAATCATCGAACAGCTTAGTGACCCTGCGACCATTTACAAATATCCTGAAACCAAATTTGTCGCGGACTTCATCGGCTTCAAGAACTTCATTGACTTCGATAAGCGGACAGATCATGACGGTAAAATCGAACTGAACAAATCTGGATACTCATTTGTGCTGCACAAGGATCCGCAGATGAGCAATTCAACGGGAAAAATAGGCGCCATCAGGCCGGACGATCTGTTGATCAGGGAAAAAGATAACACGGGAGCTGTTCAGGAAAATAGTTTACCTGGCCGAGTCAAGGTAAGTACGTATCTTGGAAGAAGCTATCAATATGTCGTTGAAACTCCAATAGGGGATTTCACTGTGAACAAGGAAATGGCGGAATCCTATCGGACGGGTCAGGAAATCATCCTTGAAATTCCGAGAAACCAGATGGTGCTTGTTGACTAGCTTAGGAGGGTAAGTTATGCGAATGGATATGCTTGTAAGGGATATCAACGTGTTTAACAGCTATTTTAAAAGATTCATTAAAGGGAATGCAGCCATCAAGGATGGAAAGTTCTATTATATTGGAGAACGTGAATTGGATGCCTTCGAGCCGGATACAATCGTCGATGGACAGGGGAAGTATATGGTTCCAGGTCTGATCGATATCCATCTCCACATTGAAAGTACGATGGTGACGCCTGCGACTTTTTCCTACGGGTTAATCAAAAATGGCGTGACGACAATCGTGCCGGAACCACATGAAATGGCCAATGTTTTCGGCATTTCCGGTGTGAAGGAAATGATCAAAGCAAGTCAGGATTGCGTAGCGGATATGTTTTATGCCATCCCGAGTTCCGTTCCAGCCACATCGATGGAAACAACAGGCGGTTCGATCGAAATAGATGATATAGACGAATTGATGCAAACGGAGGACATTATATGTCTCGGCGAGATCATGAATTACTATGAGGTCATAACCGATCCGGATTGCAAAACGAATAAGATCTTGTCCCATATCCGTTCCCGTTATCCAGATCTGATCATAGAGGGGCACGTTCCAAAGCTGCTCGACTTAGACTTGCAAAAGATTATTAATGCCGGAGTGAATTCAGATCATACACACCAGACCGTGGAAGGGATGGATGCGAGGATCGCAGCCGGGATGTTCATTGAGATTCAAGAGAAATCAATGACTGAAGAAGTGATAGATTACTTGAAGGAAAATCAGGTGGATGAACATTTCTGCTTTGTCACCGATGATGTCATGACCGACTCTTTCCAAAACAGAGGACATCTGAACGTCCTTTTAAAGAAAGCCATCCAAATGGGGATGACTCCGGAAAAAGCCATTTATGCATGCACCTATACACCTGCACAGCGGATGCGGATGTATGACCGCGGCGCCATTGCACCTGGAAAAACAGCAGATTTCCTGCTGCTATCGGATTTGGAAACATTTGAAATTGAACAAGTATACAAAAAAGGTGAGCTAGTTTATGAATCTTCACGCCCATATGTCCAAGAAGTGAAGGAAGAACAATTTCCTAAGCATTTCTATCAAAGTGTGAAGCTTGCGGAACTTACCGAAAACGATTTTAACATCACGATCCCGGATAGTCTTGAAAGCAGCAAGTGCCGAATCATAAACGTGCAGAACGGTTCTACTTTCACATCTGAAACCCATGATCGTATCGAAGGGAAGGATGGTCAATTAAGCTGGGAAGAAAGCCCTTATGGTTTAATCGCCACATTCGAACGATACGGGAAAAACGGTAATCGGGCGCACGGGTTGATCACCGGCGATGTATTGAAGCGTGGAGCAGTCGCCACAACCTATTCGCATGATAACCATAATCTTCTGGTGATTGGCCATAATAAGCAGGATATGATGATTGCCGCTAACGAAGTGATAAGGAAGCAAGGCGGTGTCTGCTGCGTCCACGATGGCAAGGTCCTATCGATGATTCCCCTGCCGGTTGGAGGAATTCTTTCCGAAGAGCCGATGGACATCGTATCAAAGCAGGTTCAGCACCTGACAGATGCACTTAAATCGTTAGGCTACGAACATTATAATGTCATCATGTCATTAAGCACCTTATCGCTTCCTGTCAGCCCGGCTCTGAAAATAACCGACCATGGATTGATCAACGTGAACGAAGGGAAAACAGTCCCTCTCATGATGAGTGATGAAGCTTAAACCGAAAAGGGGATTATCCAATGGATAATCCCCTTTTCTTAATGCATCAAATGTTAGCTGGACTTGTTTATTTTCATATAATTACCATTAGGGTAAAAATATGATAAAATAGAGGGACAACTGAGGATAGAGTGGTAGGTCACGCTTTGCTTTTCCATCTAATGATAGATTGGAAAGGAGGTGACCGCTTGATTCATTTCTTATTGAACTTGATTACAGATATGGGTAAAGAGATATTTGTTGCTGTAGCAACCAGTCTTATCCTGTCTATGTTCGCCAAGAAACGGAAAAAGAACCACTCATCCTCCCAAGATGGCAATGGTTCTTCTTCTGACGATTAATTAAGTTAGTTGTGACCAACCACTCTTGCTAGTTGTCAGCCTCATGTTAGCGCATGAGGCTGTTTTTAGTTTATGTCAATATAAGGATAACATACCCCGATTTTAAAGTAAATATTCAGACAATGAAAAGGGAGTACCATGGGATTGGCTGCATTTTTTTCTTGAATCTTTTAATGAAACTTTGGAAAACGGCAAAAAATGAATTGACTCTTTCTTACTGATATGGTATGTTAATTCCAATCTAAGAAAAGGTGTGGTGTTTTATGTCGGGAGTAGGTATCAACTAATTTAGTTGAATAAGGTATTTAATCACTGTTATGTCAGTGGATTACGTATGCCTTTTTTTACAATGCAATTCTGCATTGTGAATACCTACCTTAAGACTGCTTCCTTTTCCATAATTCGTGTAACATGCAGGTGTTACGGCGAAAAGCATGGTGGGATTTGTCCTATCATGCTTTTTTGTGTACGCAGGTCTATTCGAGCTGCCCTATTTGTTATCGATTTTAGGTACTTATCCATGGATAAGGCCGATGCCCGCAGGAGCTTTCTACTCAAATGGCTTGTTCATTTGTAAAGGTAGGGGGGACCATTGCGGGCATTTTTTGGATTCGGGAATTTCATTCACTCACTCATTCAAGGAGGATCATTAGATGAATACAATGACATATGAAAAATTACAATATATCCAACTCAAGGAAATGGTCAAAAACCATTGCGTAAGCGGTTTAGGAAAAGCGTTATTGGATCAGCTTAAGCCGAGCAGCACCTTGAAGGTCGTTAAAAATCGTTTGAACGAGACCACGGAGGCAAGGAACTTACTGAATGCGGAAAACCATATTCCCTTAAAGGGCATATCACATATTGGCCTCCATATCGACAAACTGGAAAAAGGAATGATTTTGGAGCCGTCAGAGTTAGTGGCGATAGCAGACTTCTTAAGAGGCTGCAGGAATATTAAGAAATTCATGACCGATAAAGAGTTCTTTGCACCGACACTGCATTCCTACGCCCGCTCCATGACTGAGTTCAGGAGCATCGAAGAGGAAATCCAATTCACGATAAAGGGAAATGCTGTCGTTTCCGAAGCAAGCAAGGACCTGAAACGGATCAGGAACCAAATCATCAAGACAGAAGGTAAAATAGAGGAAAGGCTGAATAAGTTCTTGAAGAGCGGAGCCAATAAAGAGTTCATTCAGGAATTTTTCATCAGTAAAAAGGATGATCGCTACACCATCCCGATCAAAGCCTCCTATAAAAATCAAGTGGCCGGAACAATCGTGGAAGTATCGGCAAAAGGGGCTACCGTGTTCATTGAACCTGCCTCTGTTACGAAATTGAATGTAGAATTGGCAAGCTTAAAAGCGGAGGAATCGATGGAAGAGTATCAGCTTTTGGCCACATTATCCGGAACGGTTTTCGAACAGCTGAAACCGATCAAGATAAACATCGAGTTGATCAGTCAATATGACATGATCTTCGCGAAAGCCAAGTTCAGTAAAAGCATGGATGCCATCGAACCGAAAATCAATGATCACGGTTATATTAAATTAACGGGCTGTAAGCATCCACTATTGCCGCAAGACAGCGTACCTTTGGATTTTGAAATCGGTAAGGACTATCGCAGCTTGATTATCACAGGCCCTAATGCCGGGGGTAAAACTGTCGTCCTGAAAACGATCGGCATCCTTACATTGGCTGTCATGTCAGGACTGCATGTTGCCGGGAAAGAGGGGACGGAGCTTGCCGTCTTTGACCAGGTATTCGTCGATATCGGTGATAATCAAAGCATGGAAAATGCACTGAGCACGTTTTCGTCGCATATGAAAAACATCTCGGGAATCATGGGGGCATTAACAAATAACTCCTTGCTGCTGTTCGATGAAATCGGGAGCGGAACGGAACCGAATGAAGGAGCCGCATTGGCGATTAGCATCCTTGAGGAATTTTATCAAAGAGGGTGCATAACCGTTGCGACGACCCATTATGGTGAAATCAAGCGCTATTCGGAAATACACAGTGATTTCATGAATGCGGCCATGCAATTCAACAGCGAAACACTTGAGCCAAAATACAAGCTGTTGATCGGTCAATCCGGGGAAAGCAATGCCCTTTGGATAGCCAAAAAAATGAATGTCCGTGAAAAGGTTCTGCAAAAGGCAAAGCTCTATATCGAAAATAAAGACTACGACTTGGAGCGTGTCCAGGAAAGTAAAATCAAAAAAGCGAAGCCAGCGGCCGTTCCTTTAGAATCAGCTTATGAATATGAAGTCGGCGACAAAGTGAAGGTAAGCGAACTGAATGGGCACGCGATCGTTTATAAGAAAAAGGACTCCTTCAATAATGTCGTCGTACTTTTCGAAGATACCTTCAAGGAAGTTCATGCCAATAGGCTCGAGCTTGATATAAAGGCCGTCGATTTATATCCTGAAGGCTATGATCTTAATACTTTATTTGTCGGCTACAAGGAAAGGAAATTGAACCATGACTTAGAACGGGGATCGAAAAAGGCGCTAAAGAACGTAGCAGCGGATATCCGGAAGAAGCTTGGTGAATAAACAGGGTTGGATTTTGAACGGAAAAACCAAATCCTGATGACTCATGAAATTGTAATAAAGCAATTGTGAAAAAATGACATCGGCAGGGTATGAGTTCTGTTTTAACAGGGCTCATACTTTTTTGATTATTTTCTTGTGTGGATATACCCGTTCAAAAAGGAATACATAATATGAGCGTACTGTTGTTTAAAAAATGTAAGTTCAGATTATTACAAGAAAAAATTTTAGCAGTATGATCATTGTTAGGTGAGATGAAAAAGTTTGCGGTTTTTTGCAGCTTGAGTTACAATCAATTACAGATATTAAAAGTCTGTAATAGTTTTAATTATGAGGTGCATCAATGAAGTATTCAAAGGCAACCAATTATGCACTACATACAATGGTGCATTTAACGATGGAACCAAAAGGTCATACGGTAAGCGTGGATCAGCTGGCGTGTATGCAGGATTTGTCCCCGACGTACTTGTCGAAGATTTTGACGAAGCTTGTGAAGGCTGGATTAATTGAATCAGTGCCAGGGGCAAAAGGCGGCTACAGTATTTCACGCCGCGCGCAGGACATTTCGTTTCTGGATGTTATTGAAGCGGTGGAGGGTCAGTCGGTGCTTTTCAACTGTGCGTTTGACCATGAAGAAAGCGATTGTTTAATTGAGCGCGTGATGATCGAGGCGGAAGGCAACATGAAGAAAGAACTTGCTGGAAGGACCATTCAGAGCATTGCGGAGCAGAGTAAGGAGACAAAAAAAGAAAAATAAATTTTTTTACACAAATTAAGGATATCAAGGGTCTCTAATGGATTTTATAAAGGAGGAGTGTTGCATGTGTTGGATTGTGTAATTATTGGCGGAGGACCTGCAGGACTGAATGCCGCATTGGTCATGGGGCGTGCTGGACGGAAAACAATTTTGTTCGATGAGGATAAACCCCGTAACCGGGTGACGCAGGAGTCGCACGGATTTATCACACAGGATGGCGTAAAGCCGTCAGAGTTCAAGAAGCGGGCAAGAACGGATGTCCAGAAATATCGGTCCGTCTCCATTAAGGAGGAGCGGGTGGAGATTATTGAAAAAGCCAGTGGTGTGTTCCGGATTCAAACGAAAGGCGGAACGGATTACATGGCGAAAAAAGTGCTTCTCGCAACAGGTCTTCGGGATGTCTTGCCGGAGATTCCAGGCATACAGAATGTATACGGAACGAGTGTTTTCAGCTGTCCTTTTTGTGACGGCTGGGAAATGCGCGGCAAAGCATTGGCGGTGATTGCAGAAAATGAACGGGCCTTTCATATGGGAAAACTGCTGTCAAACTGGAGCGGTGATGTAATGGTGTTTACAAATGGCTATCAGGTGCTTGATGAGGAGAAGGCTATCTTGGCTAGGCAGCAAGTGACAGTCGTGGAAGAAAAAATTGAAGATCTTAAATCGAACGGAGGGCAGCTGACATCAATCCGGCTGCAAAACGGACAGGAAACCAAAAGGGAGGCAGGTATTGTGGTGACAGACTTGGTGCAATCCGCTTCTTTTGCGGAACAGCTCGGCTGCGAAATCACTCCGAACGGCGGGATTAAAGTGGATTCATTTGGACGAACAACGGTTGAAGGGGTATATGCATGCGGGGATACGTCCCTCAGCACGCCTTCTCAGCTAGTGATTGCGGCGGCGGAGGGCAATAAAGCGGCGGCTGGAGTCATCATGGATTTAGTTGAAGCGGCATTTCTATTGGAGGCATAAATTCCTTTTTTAAAGAAAGAGACCATTTGTAAAGGAGATTGAAGTATGACGGAAATCTGGGAATCAAGTTTTATAGAAAATCAAATGATGTGGGGATTTGAACCTTCAGACTCAGCAATCTTGACAAAGGATTTTTTTCTTGAAAAGAAAGTTAAGGATCTATTGATTCCTGGTATAGGATATGGCAGAAATGCAAAGGTTTTTACTGACAACGGAATACATGTAACAGGTATCGAAATTTCAAAAACAGCAATTGAATTGGCAAGGCAAAATGAGCTTAATCTTAATATTTTTCATGGTTCAGTAACCGATATGCCTTTTGATAACAAACTTTATGATGGTATATTTTGTTATGCCCTTATTCACTTATTGAATAATCGTGAGAGAGAAAAGTTTATTAAAGATTGCTATAATCAGTTAAAGCCAAATGGATATATGATTTTCACCACTATTTCAAAAGAGGCCCCAATGTTCGGTAAGGGCAAACAACTGGGTAAAGACTATTTCGAGATAATGGAAGGGATGAAAATGTTT
>NZ_JVPL01000270.1:0-10774 GCF_001054655.1 Bacillus sp. 220_BSPC | reverse complement strand
AGGAGGCTTGGCAGACAGTCGGCGGAAAGGGAGCGGATTTCTGAAATCAAATGGAACGTTTTTCAAATAAAAACACTATGGGTTTTGTCAGGGTCGATCATCATCAACCAAAGTTATCACGACATTTCCCTTTTTATGTCCTAGCTCTACGTATCGATGAGCTTCTGGAATCTGTTCCAGCGGGTAGCGTTTATCAATGACCGATTTTAATTCTCCAGTTTCGATGAGCTCTTTGAGAAATAGTAAATCTTCCGTACGTTCCTTTACTATGCCCTGTCCTTCAACGGACACGTATCGCCCGTTCAGGGTTAGTGCTTTTTTGCATGTGGCTTTCGAACTTTTCCCGACAGCATCAAAGATGATATCATATCGCTCTTGTCTTTCCGTAAAATCCTCTTCCGTATAATCAATTACTTTATCGGCTCCCAATGATTTCACCAATTCAAAATTAGCTGCACTGCATACTCCGGTAACTTCTGTTCCAAAGTATTTGGCCAGCTGTACCGCGGAAGTGCCTACCGAACCGGATGCGCCATAGATGAGGACTTTTTGTCCGTCCTGGATATTGGCTTTTCTGAAAAAATGCAGAGCTGTCGTTCCGCCAAAAGAAACGGCGGCGGCTTCTTCATAGGTCATATTGGCAGGCTTCATTGCGATTGGGCCGTCTTCGGGTAAGCATGTGTATTCGGCATGGGCCCCGAAATTCATTCCAGTCATGGCAAAAACCTGGTCGCCTTTTTTGAATTTCGTCACATTCCTCCCCGTGTCTTCTATCTCCCCGGACAACTCCACTCCGAGTATCGGTTTTCGCGGTTTTCTAAGGCCCAGGAAGAGTCGCATCGGCAGCCATAATAAGAAAGGGCTATTGAAACTCCTGACTCGTACGTCCCCGGAAGCCACTGTTGCCGCGTGAACCTTTACCAGTATTTCGTTTTCCTTTGGGGTTGGCTTTACTACCTCTTTGAGTTCCAGTACATCGGGTGAGCCGTATTTCGTGCATACCATTGCTTTCATCGCAAGTCTCCTTAGTTTTTGATACAATCTTTTAATACTATGATAGAAGCTGTAAGATAAAACTAACGTAACTGAAGTAACTTCTGATGAAATGTTGAAAAGCAGTGAGCTTCATGGGGGATTCCCTGAGGCAATCAAGAGTACGTTCATTCGGATAATGCCGCGAAGCCTTTGGCTTTGCTGATACACGACAGAAGGAGATTAAAGAATGACCATGAACGAAAGACCAAGAAGAATAATTTTAGATTTAGCAGTTACATTAGATGGATTTATTGAAGGGCCGAAAGGAGAAATCGACTGGTGCATTATGGACTCTGAAATGGGGTTCATTGATTTCTTGAATCAAATTGATACTATTTTTTATGGAAGAAAAAGCTATGATTTATGGGGGCAATATACGCCAGAAAATGAGGTATCCGATACTGAGAAAGAAATGTGGAATATCGTTCATGGCAAAGAAAAATTCATGTTTTCTAAAACGAAAAAAAGCACTGATAATAACGTAACGATCATAAATGATGATATTGTTGAAGAAGTAAATAAAATAAAGAATACGCCTGGTAAAGACATCTGGCTTTATGGAGGGTCAAGTCTTATTACTTCTTTTATAAGATTGGGGCTGGTTGATGAATTCAGGTTATCTGTTCACCCTGTTATTTTAGGGGAAGGAAAACCTTTGTTTATAGACATAAAGGAGAGATTGAACCTAAATCTGGTTAATACAAAAAGCTTTTCCTCTGGCGTCGTCCAACTTTGCTATCATCTTAATGAAGAGTAATGGTTAAGCATGATGATATATACTTGTAAAATGATGAATTCACGAGTAAAACCCAAAAACTCACGAGTAAATGCTTAGAATTCACGAGAAAATCCCCAAAACTTATGAGTAAAACCCTAAATAAGGCTAGCGAGGTATCCGGACTTGATGTGTGGATACCTTTTTTTATACATATTGCAATTTATAAATTATAAAATGTAATATATATGTTGCAAAAAGTAAAATGAATCATATAATAAGGGTAAGCGATGGAATTAAATGGAGGTCGATTAAAGATGAATCTATTTAAACGAACGAAAAAGATCACGGATGAGCGGATTGAGAATGTTAGAAATAAAATTTATAAAGAAATGTATTATGTCATCTTGGTCATTTGCCTGGCGAGTGCACTTTTCAAATTATATAAATATGGTGCAGGCAGCGGGGAGTTATATCTGGAATTCGCGATTCTTGTTGGTGGGGGGCTGTATTACTTAGCTCGTTCGATTTTCTTAGGTGTATTCTGGGATGAAGTGGAGATGCATGACCGCAACAGCAAAACACCGATGAGCAAGAAGACGATTCTTGGGACGGTTGCTTTAGCACTTATCATCGCTATATTCATGGGCGTGAATAGTGCTGTATCCTATGCCGATGGCAGTTCCCAGGGCGTATGGTATTTTGTATTGGTATCATTTGTATCCGTTATGATCTATTTGCCGATTTTACTTCTGTTTTTTGGCGGTATATACTTGCTGGCGAAGAAAATCGGAATGAAAAATAGCTAAGATAATAAGAAATAGTAGGTGCTGTCCCTTGAAAAATATAAAACTGAAGCTTGCGAGAGTAGAAAAGGACTTGTCACAAGAAGAACTGGCCAAGATTGTCGGCGTATCCAGGCAAACGATAGGATTGATTGAATCCGGAAAGTATAATCCCTCATTAAGTTTATGTGTCGGGATTTGTAAAGCATTATCCCGTACATTGGATGATTTGTTTTGGGAAGAAGACTAATTGGGTATCCATTGACTTGGATATCTTTTTTTTCAGGAATTTATCATCAAAAAATGGGGGAAGGTATAGCATGTAAGCAAAAATCTAACATTCGAGAGGGATGGTTTGATGGATCGTACGATTGGTTACTTACGTGAGATATTGTCTAACTATACGGACCAATATCCTGAAGCGCAGGAAATATATAATAAAATCAAAAGCGGACACTTTCATTCGGAAGAAGAACTCGTCAATAAGCTATCCGGTAAAGAGGCCAGTCTCCTTAACCATATTCTTCCTCAGGAAATCAAGCATGCAAAGGAAGCGAGTGATTCGGAACGGGTCACGCAATTATCAGAGGTATATGAACTGATCATTATATGATGAAACCTTGTCCATGATGATCATGGACAAGGTTTTGTTGGTTTTATTCCATTTCACTAAGTGAATCCATATGACTGGCTATCATGGCGATGATCGTGCTTGCTTCTTCCTTGCTGAAAATGAAATTCGTTTCATCCTTTATCAGATCATCATCCGCTGTCCGAATCCGATTGATCCGTTTCAGCACACCATCACCCGTCTCCTGAACGATACCGAACTGATAGGTGACCTCCACTTCATTATCCTGGATATAGGCAGTCACTTCAGGCGTTTCCCAATCTACATCGATTTCGTATATATCGGAATTTTCGCCGTCAGGATCATACAAATCATCATTTTCATCATCCATATCCATTTCATATGCATAATCGTAATCATCATCATCCTCATCTTCTTCCAAATAGTTATGGAAGCTCTCGTGGACAGCATCGATGATATCTTCAATATCCGAAAGAATGACTTTGCTGATCTGCCCTAAATCCGGATCGAACGATTCCATATAAAATTCTTCATTATACGGATCAAAAAACAGCGAGGAAAAATAATCCCGCTCATCGTCTTCCAGCTCTGTATAAAACTCGATGCGTGGATGCTTAGACCCGCGCTCCACGATCATACTGCCATTGCGATCGTATTTCTCACAAATTGATTTAAGATGATCCTGCAATTCCCCGCTTACTCTGTCAAACCATTCTAATGACATCAACATCCACTTCCTTTCGAGATTATTATTTCCCAGAAAAGCCGAACATGACATGCCATTTAAAGGCAACTGCAATTTAACTTCACATCAGGAATGTATGTTATAAAAAAAGAATGTAAAGGGAAAATAAGATAAAAGCAAAAACGTTAGATTTCCCTATACCTTTCAATGATGAAGTCAATAAAATACCTGCTGGCGATTGGCAATACCCTTTTATCCTTATACGCCAAAGTAATGGTTCGGATAATAGAAGGAGAGATGCTTTTCGTTACAATATTATAAGGACATTTATGTAAGAGCAGTTTCGGTAAAATCGAAATGCCAAGCCCTTGTTCAATCATGGACATAATCGCATAAGGATCATATACCCGGTATTGTGTATCAGGTTCAAAATTGTACTGTTTAAAAATCATTAATGGTTCATGTATCACTCCTTCATCCAACAGAATATAAGGATCTTTTAGCAATCCCTCCAAGGAGACTACTGTGGATGATGCTAAAGGGTGATTTACTGGCATTACAGCCACCATTTCATCTTTTTGCAAGGGAATCGTAGTTAAATCCGAAACATTTGAATTCACAAAGCCAAAGTCTACGCTGCCTTCTTTAATCCAGTTTGAGATTTCCGTATAATTTCCTTGATGTAATTCGAAATGTACAGTTGGATAAAGTTCCTTAAAATCCTTGATCAATCCTGGTATCCAATGGCATGTAACACTGGAAAAGGTGCCAATTCGAATAAGGCCGCTTTGCAGTCCCTCCATCTCTTTATGCTTTTCAGTCAGTTCCCTATGTGAATTGCAAATCTTCCTGATATATGGCAAAAATTCCTCGCCATCTGGTGTCAGTGTAATACCCTTTCGAGAACGTAAGATAAGAGTGGTGGAAAGCTCTTCCTCTAATGAATGCACCATTTGGCTAATGGCGGACTGCGTATAGCCAAGTTCTTCAGCCGCTTTTGTAAAACTGCCTGTTTCTATGGTTTTGATAAAAGCATAATACGAATTCAACCCTACTAACCCCTTTGTATTAGTAATTCTAATAGATCTATTATAAAAATTGGTTTTACTAATGTAAATGGAAGAAATAAAATATAGTTGGGAAATATCAAGGAATCTAAAATTAAATCATGGAGTTGAAGCAGAAAATAATGAAGATTAACGTTAAATACAGAAATATTATTTATGCATGTATAATGGCTTTTTGTATGTCCTTTTTTATTTCATTCATATTAGTCTCAATAAATAGGGGGTATGATCATCAATTCTTATCTGCATGGTTAAAAACTTGGTCACAGGCTTTTACTTGTGCTTTCTTTGGAGCTTACTTCTTTCCGAGAGTCATACAACAAATAATGAGAAGAATTAATTTTGTAGAAGAACCGCTCATGATTGAGAAGGATTTATTAGTGAGAGAAGAAGACAATGGATGATGACAGTAGATAATTAAAAGGATCTCCTGATTTTAGAGCTGCCCAAATGATGGGGAGCTTTTTTGCTATTTCCCTGCAAAATTTCAGGATCATGCTACTTTCATTCTGTAAAAGTTTATATAGAGTGTGAAAGGGGGTGAGTGGCATGGCAAACCAGATTCCAGTTTCAAGTACGTTGCGGATCGATTTTGAGACGGGGTTAAATGAAAAAGGGGCTCTCGTTTTCAAGCGGAAAACCTTTTCGAACATCAAGGTCGAGGCGACGGCGGATCAGTTGTTTTCGACGGCTGTTGCAATCACAAGTGTGCAGAATTATCCAATGGGTGAAGTGACCCGGGTGGATATGTATTCATTGATTGGCTAAACGGTATTTGGAAAGAGGCCGAAAGCGGGGGAGGTGATTTGAAATGGCTAAAGTACTGGAATTGATTTTCGTTACGGAGGAAGGAAAGTCAGCGACGATTTCCGTTGATAATCCGAAGGAGCCGGTCGAAGTGAATACGGTTAAACTGGCAATGGAAAAAATCATTGCGGGGAACATGTTCGTTACATCTTCAGGGGATTTCGTCGATTTGAAAGCGGCACGCCTTGTCGAGCGGAATGTCGAGGAAGTGGAACTCATCTAAGAGCGGGTCTTGTTGGTCACCCTGGAAGAGAGGTGAAAAAATTGGATCAAATCCTGCCGTTTGTCAGTGATATTGGGTTCCCGATCATTGTTACCCTTTATTTGCTTCATAGGATTGAAACGAAATTGGATACTTTGAATGAAACCCTTATGGAGCTGCCAGAACGCCTGCGAGAAGGGATTCAGAAGCCAGGTTAAGGAAAAGCGGGGAGCCTCATGGGTGATAGCATCCATGAGGCTTTTCCTTTTAAAATGGAAAAGTTTTAATAGATTCTAGTTTTATATCAAAACTATCGGGTATACATAAAACTGTAGCTAGTTCATCAAAAATCCCAATAATAAGGAGGAGTTTTAATGGCTAACAACAATGAAAAAATGAGCAGGGAAGAAGCTGGCCGCAAAGGCGGGGAAGCTACAGCAAAAAATCATGATAAGGAATTTTTCCAAGAGATTGGTCAAAAAGGCGGAGAGGCCACTTCCGAAAATCATGATAAGGAATTCTATCAGGAAATCGGCAAAAAAGGCGGAGAGGCTAGAGCCGATCAACGTGATTCCGATGATTGAAAAATGAGCAGGAAAAAGCAGGACTTAATGGCGGGGAAAAAAGCCGCCGCTAAAAAAACAATCTGAAGTTTTTAGCTGAATCTAGTTTTATGGCTGTTCAAGCGGGTACATGACAAATGTAGCTAGTACATGGAAAATCCAAATAATAAGGAGGAATTTTTAATGGCTAACAACAATGAGAAAATGAGTCGTGAAGAAGCAGGACGTAAAGGTGGAGAAACAACAGCGAAAAATCATGATAAGGAATTCTATCAAGAGATTGGCCAAAAAGGCGGAGAGGCCACTTCCGAAAATCATGATAAGGAATTCTATCAAGAGATTGGCCAAAAAGGCGGAGAAGCGACATCCGAAAATCATGATAAGGAATTCTATCAAGAGATTGGTAAAAAAGGCGGAGAAGCGACATCCGAAAGTCATGGCAAGGAATTCTATCAGGAAATCGGCGAAAAAGGCGGAGAAGCACGGGCTAATCAACGTGATGATTCCGATGATGGAAAAATGAGCCGTGAAGAAGCAGGACGCAAAGGCGGGGAAAAAAGCCGCCGTTAAAATATAATCCAGTGAAACATATAAATGACCGAGGGATTAAACATTCCCTCGGTTTTTTTATGCCAGCACAGCACATTGCAAAGTGTTCTCAGGGATTAAAGTGGGTAAAGAATAACACCTATAAAAGAAGAGGTGATGAAGAAGTTGATTGTCCATTATTCATTTCCCCGTTTAAAAGTAGGCGGAGTTACATTCACTGCACGGCATTCATTGCTTGCTCTTGGTCTTGCGGGAATTGCTTATCTGGTTTCCAATAAGAGGAAGCATCAAGTGGTATTCAAAACGGCTTCATTGATGTGCAAAATTGAACGGAAAGTGGATTCCATCAAGCTTATTTGGCCTGATGAAGGTGGTTACTATAGGGTATTCAGGGGGCGAGAGCTGATTTACAGCGGCTCGGAGCCAAAGATGGCAGATCGGGGCCTGGCTCCAGGAACCATCTATACGTACACGATAGATAGCTTGAATGAAAAAGAACAGGCAGTGAACAGGATGAAAATACAGACATCAACGACCGCCGAAAATAAAAAAGAGGATAATATCCTTTTGGATTTGGTATTCACGACAATTGTCGCAAAAGGCCAAGCCAGCCTGGAATGGGAGCCCATCAAGGGAATAAAAGAATATACGATTTATAGAAACGGCGTGGATATTGGGAAAGTGAATGGATGTTCCTTCAATGATCGGAGTATTAGTGAAGATCAGGAATACACATATACCATTAAAGCGAAGCGGCCCCTACCGCGTTCAGAGCAGGGATCCTATGCCGTGAAATCCCTTGTAGCAAGTATTGTCGGAGCCGTAAAAAAAGGTTCATCACAAGCAAAGGCGGCGATCGAGGAAATAACGAATACCAAAAAGATAGGACCTGTAAAACAGCTTTTGCAGTCGGTTGAAAACGATATGGATGGTCAAAGGAAAAGAAATTGGCAGCTGCGCTATTCCACTTTTTTACCGGAAGAGTGGCTGAAAAACCCCAATCTGGCCTCAAAGGTTCCCTATTTTAAAGGAGACAACCGCGGGTTTGATCCTGAATCATCCCGTTTCCGGACCAGGGTCGATGTGTACATTCTCGAAAAGGAAAGTGAAGCCGAGATTGAATTCTCTAAAGCGGTCGGGAAAAGTGAGGCTTACAACCATGATGGGGATTTCCTTGAGGAGGGAGTGGCCTCGGATGAAGGTGTTATAGTGAAGCGCATATTATCAAATCATGAGAAAACGACAATCCAGCTGACACACTCTGTAGGCAATCCGATCATCATTTCACCTGCCGTGGATTATAAAGTGGTCGGGACCTTTTACCGAAATGGTGAAATCAATATCGCCGGCTATCATGATCAGGCCCCGCATCACGAAGTCTACCTAAAGGAGACAGACGACCAAAACTGGGAACCGCTGCACCTAGCGGAAAACAAAGGGCTCGAAATGATGGCGCACCCTACGGCCAATCATTTATGGAGATACTCCACATTCACACAATGAAAAGGACGAAAAGCCAAGAGAGCTTATCGTCCTTTTTTTTGTTGAGGTCCAATTTCAATCCATCCACTACATTTTCTTATAAAAACCGCTTTCGAACACTTGGCGACGGCAGCATACAGCTTTCTTCTTTCTTTCCGAACCATTTGTAACGGTTCCTGGCAATGAAATCATAAACGGAGTTCCGGATGAAGCTTGGGACGATGATGAAACCGTAAAGCAATTTCCATGCCCCTTGTAAGCGGCGGCAAATCCTCAAGGCTGCAGAGGATTTATAGTAGGCCTTATCCTTTTCGATCAGCACCATGCTATCTATATCTGCAGGAACATCATACTTCTTCAGCAACTCTTGTCCTGCCTCACTTTGAAGCGAAGCGTAATGAAAAAGCCCCTGCGGATCCCGCTTTATAATGAACTGGACACTCGAATCGCAAAAGTTGCATTCACCATCAAACAAAATGACCGGATTCATGAACATTCCTCCTATAGAGAGACGTTATCATACTCATGCTTATATAATACACTACCCGTTTTGAAAAGGCGAAAACGTCTGGAACTGCCTGGAGTTTCGATGATGGAAGGGATTGTCGTTCCGGCAAGTCACTAACAGGTACGTAAGCGCCGTAAGCCAATTGGCGGGTGGACCCATGATATAGGCAGTTTTTTGACTGTTATCAAACTGTTATTTTCCATTAACTAAACTGTAAACAAGCTGTGATATGGTAGATACTCCAATGAAGTTCCAAGCCGGCAATCCTATATTAGAGGAACGCCGGCTTTTTCATTCAAACCATAAATGAGGATTAGAAAATATAACTGGCAGTTTCTTTATAGGGGGTAAGATTTCATGAAACGTGATCCGTATTTTGACAATGCGAAAGCTGTCTTAATCGTACTAGTTGTTTTGGGGCACACATTAGCTAGAATGGTGGAAGAAAACCAATGGATTTTAACTATTTATCTGTTCATTTTTTCATTCCATATGCCAGCTTTTATTTTAGTATCCGGTTATTTTTCCAGAAAGATAAAAAGTAAAAAGGACCTCTGGGGGCTCATTAAGAAAATCTTAATTCCCTATGTAATATTCCAGGTGATATATACCTTCTATTATCAGAAGGTATTTGATGAACCAATAGACTTCACAATATTGACTCCAAGATGGGCTTTATGGTTCTTAATAAGCTTATTCTGCTGGAATATACTATTGTTTATATTTTCCTCGAGGAAATATGGAATCGTCCTTTCAATCATTGTCTCTCTAATAATCGGTTACTTTGGTGAAGTGAATGAATGGTTAAGTTTATCGAGAACCTTCTTTTTCTTTCCTTTCTTTTTAATTGGACATTTTTTAGAAAAAAATCATTTTGAATGGGTTAAAAAGAAAAGTAATGCCCTTATCGGCTGGGCTGTACTAGGGTTAATCTTTATCGGTATTTATTTCTATGGGGAAATGACTTGGAGGGAATGGTTTTATGGCCGCTTAGGTTATCAGGAATTAATGGAAGGCTCCATTGCCCTCGGCTTTATATATAAGTTACTCGTATATTTAATTATGGGAGCAGCAACTTACTGTTTTTTATGTATAGTTCCTAAAAAACAAACGTTTTTTACTGAAATAGGATCCATTACATTAGGTATTTATCTTTTTCATATGTTTTTCCTGGAATATGTTTACAACTCATTTATTTATGATTGGATCAAAGAAAGTGGCCAATACTATGTTTTATTAGTCATACCTGTAACCATAATATTTATATTATCAAGAAAACCGATAGTAAAAGTGAATGTGCGTTAATAGGAATGAAAATGAAAACATAACAGAATTTTAACACCTATAAAGCAACTTAAAGCAACTATCCCATTAGTTTGAAGGGCTCAGGCTGTAGACAAACTCGATGAAAAACAAGTTTGCTCAATTTTTATTTAGTAAAACATGGAACGTCGATTGGAACGTAGGGCACTCGCTTTCCGCGGGCGGTCCGCCCTCGTCGCTTTTGCGTCTGCGGGGTCTCCCCTCGACGCGCTTTTCCCGCAGGAGTCTCGCACCTTCCGTTCCAATCAACTCTGTGTTGAAATTTAGATAAAACCCCTTTTGTCTACAGTTTTTATGAGGGTTTATAAAACTTATAACGTAGGGCACTCGCTTTCCGCGGGCGGGAACGGTCTCATCTCGAACCATGATTTTAATACAAGACTAGTTTATCCTTCTTTTTTTTTCCTGTACTCCTTAATGGATGGAAGAAATTTGCGACACTCCTGCCGAATAACTGGCTA
>NZ_JVPL01000269.1:0-369 GCF_001054655.1 Bacillus sp. 220_BSPC | reverse complement strand
AAAGAAGATACGAGCACTTAAAGAAGCAGCCAATCGTTCGATTGGTATTCTTCAAGGGGCAGCTATGGCGAAATTAGAGTTGAGAGCTTTATTAGAGAAGTATGATTTTATTCAAATGAAATTCAAAGAATTAGACTATCAATTAGATCAGTTATTAGACCATATCCCAGGTGTCACACAAATGTTAGAGGTGTCAGGGATTGGTCGAGATACTGTAGCAGGGTTTTTCGCAGAGGTCGGCGACCTCAGAGACTATCAACATCCTCGCCAAATCGTAAAATTAGCAGGTTTAAGTTTAAAAGAAAACACATCAGGAAAGCACAAAGGTCAGACCAAGATTACCAAACGGGGACGAAAGAAATTGAGGGC
>NZ_JVPL01000268.1:0-339 GCF_001054655.1 Bacillus sp. 220_BSPC | reverse complement strand
CAATCGTTCGATTGGTATTCGTCAAGGGGCAGCTATGGCGAAATTAGAGTTGAGAGCTTTACTAGAGAAGTATGATTTTATTCAAATGAAATTCGAAGAAATAGATCATCAATTAGATCAGTTATTAGACCATATCCCAGGTGTCACACAGATGTTAGAGGTGTCAGGAATCGGTCGAGATACAGTAGCAGGGTTTTTCGCAGAGGTCGGCGACCTCAGAGACTATCAACATCCTCGCCAAATCGTAAAATTAGCAGGTTTAAGTTTAAAAGAAAACACATCAGGAAAGCACAAAGGTCAGACCAAGATTACCAAACGGGGACGAAAGAAATTGAGGGC
>NZ_JVPL01000267.1:0-2460 GCF_001054655.1 Bacillus sp. 220_BSPC | reverse complement strand
TTATTCATAGCAATTTGGGAAGTTCGGCGGCCAGCCAAAGCTTTGAATTGGATAGTAATCGTCCTTGTTTTGCCTGTCATTGGTTTCTTACTATATCTTAGCATATCAAATCCCAAGCTTATTCATCGTAAAAGATTGACCTCTTCTCATAATGAGTCTAATAAGTTACCTGATACATATGGTGATTCAGCATCGATAATCGCCGATGCTTTAAGGTATTTTACTGTAGGCGGGCTTCGAGTCGGCAAAGTCCAAGTACTAAACAATGGAATAGCAAAATATGAACAACTTATCGAATCCCTACAAAAAGCCAAAAAAACCATTGATCTGGAATATTTCATCTATCGGAATGACCATATTGGTAATCGCATCACAGAACTGCTGATCGAAAAAGCAGTAAATGGAGTGCGGGTTCGTTTTATTAGAGATGGTTGGGGGAGTAAAAAATTTCCGCGTCAAAAAATTCTTCAGATGGTGGAAGCAGGGATAGAATGTCGGACAATATTTCCTTTAAGCTTTCCCTGGATTTTGTCCAATTGGAATTATCGGGATCATTGTAAGATTGTCACGATTGACAGAAAGGAATCCTTTACTGGGGGTATGAACGTTGGGTATGAATATACAGGATTAAAGCCAGACGTAGGATTTTGGAGGGACACTCATTTGCAAATTATAGGGGAAGCAACAGGCGACTTGCAGACTATCTTCGACGTTCATTGGAATATCGCTGTACCAGAACGGATAAAGTCAAAAACAAAATCTGAGGCAACGAAAAAGCCCACTAAAATCCCAAAATATAAATCAAAGGAAATCAATCCAACCGGGAGCATAGATCTTTCAAGATGGTCTGCCGAATTAGGATCTGAGTTATGGCCTATAGAAGGTAAAACAGACAATACCCAAACAAAGACAGGAGGATTGCAAAAAGCATACATCCATACGTTGGAAGGAAACCCTGGAATTCCTACACCAGTTATTCGTCAAGCTTACTTTATATTAATAACACAAGCGACCAAAACCATTGATATAACAACGCCCTACTTTATACCAGAAACAGATATTATTATGGCATTAAAGACAGCTGTGGCTCGTGGTGTACGCGTAAGATTACTTGTTCCTCGCCATATTGATCAAAAAATCGTGGGCTTTGCAAGTCGTACCTATTACGGGGAACTTATAGAAGCTGGGGTCCAAATCTACCAGTATGATAAAGGAATGTTACATGCGAAACTGATGATCATTGATGAGGAAATTGCAGAAGTAGGCGCAGCAAACTATGATATGAGAAGTTTTCGCCTGAATTATGAAGTGTGTCAAGTCGTGTACAGTGCTGATGTGGCAAGGGAACTCACAGAGCAGTTCGAGAGGGATCTTACTGATTCTGTATCATTAAGAATTGAAGACTTGTTGCAACGATCCCTGACCGAGCGCATTGTTGAACAGGGTTCTCGCCTGCTTTCTCCATTATTATAAGTTGATGTATCCTGTTTTTATTGTTCTATCTTAAATCTAGATTTAAAAAATTTCATTGTTTTTAAAATATTTCTGATTCATTTGAAAAAAGTCGAAAACCCGTGTAAGAAGAACTTTCAACATGGGTTTTTTTCTTATTTACGATGGAAATTCATTACTAAAAAACGGTAATACTAAAAAGGCAGCTCAAAGAGTTTGAATTCAAAAATATCTGTTACCTTTAATTGAAATATAGGGGGATATCAATAGATAATATATTTGAAAATCTTAAGGAAATACGTTTATTAGAAGATAAACCGTACCTTATAGAACTAAATGATTGGCTAAAGAATGAGTTTTTAACTTGGGAATAGTGGATACTAGTCGGTTTTTTAGTTGTGCCTTGGGTTCTATGGGCTAAACTCGTTAAACGAGACATTATTTTAGAAATTTTGT
This sequence comes from Bacillus sp. 220_BSPC, assembly GCF_001054655.1. NCBI lineage: Bacteria > Bacillati > Bacillota > Bacilli > Caryophanales > Bacillaceae > Bacillus > Bacillus sp. 220_BSPC. The sequence continues at coordinate 552 of NZ_JVPL01000267.1, read as the reverse complement.
TTTTTGGTACCATAATTATCTTGACAACAACCTTATTAGATGTAGTTGGTGCACAATATAGTTTTTGGGATTACCCCATTGCATTCCTACCTTTTATTCCTCGGGCCTTTCCTTTTGATTTTTCAATGGTACCTGTAGCTTACATGTTGTTATATCAATATTTCAGAAAATGGAAATCTTTTATTTTAGCCCAGATCATTATGGCACTAACATATGCCTATTTAGGTGAACCCTTTTGCGAGTGGGTCAAACTTGTTAATTATTTAGAGTGGAGATACAGATAATCATTCATATATTACATCATTGTTGGAATTGTAACTCGAGCTTTAATACTAAAACTAGCCTCTGTATCTAAACCTCAAGATCTTACAACTAATTAAAAATTTAAATTGGAGGAAAAAACTTTGGAAGAAGTTAATATTGGTTTACTGACGATCAAAGTCATCGTTGGTTTTGCCACTTTATTTTTTATCATTATCATAACAGGAAGAACATCCATCTATCAGTTAACCCCGTTTCACTTAGTTTTTGTGTTAGTACTTGGAGATTTTT
>NZ_JVPL01000266.1:0-3053 GCF_001054655.1 Bacillus sp. 220_BSPC | reverse complement strand
TTTTTTAACGGTTAAGTTAGAAAGGGCGCACGGTGGATGCCTTGGCACTAGGAGCCGATGAAGGACGGGACTAACACCGATATGCTTCGGGGAGCTGTAAGTAAGCTTTGATCCGGAGATTTCCGAATGGGGAAACCCACTGTTCGTAATGGAACAGTATCTTTACCTGAATACATAGGGTACTGAAGGCAGACCCGGGGAACTGAAACATCTAAGTACCCGGAGGAAGAGAAAGCAAACGCGATTTCCTGAGTAGCGGCGAGCGAAACGGAATTAGCCCAAACCAAGAGGCTTGCCTCTTGGGGTTGTAGGACACTCAACATGGAGTTACAAAGGAACGGGGTAAATGAAGCGACCTGGAAAGGTCCGTCGAAGAAGGTAAAAACCCTGTAGTTGAAACTTCGTTCCCTCCTGAGTGGATCCTGAGTACGGCGGGACACGAGAAATCCCGTCGGAAGCAGGGAGGACCATCTCCCAAGGCTAAATACTCCCTAGTGACCGATAGTGAACCAGTACCGTGAGGGAAAGGTGAAAAGCACCCCGGAAGGGGAGTGAAATAGATCCTGAAACCGTGTGCCTACAAGTAGTCAAAGCCCGTTAATGGGTAATGGCGTGCCTTTTGTAGAATGAACCGGCGAGTTACGATTTCATGCGAGGTTAAGTTGATGAGACGGAGCCGCAGCGAAAGCGAGTCTGAATAGGGCGAATGAGTATGAGGTCGTAGACCCGAAACCAGGTGATCTACCCATGTCCAGGGTGAAGTTCAGGTAACACTGAATGGAGGCCCGAACCCACGCACGTTGAAAAGTGCGGGGATGAGGTGTGGGTAGCGGAGAAATTCCAATCGAACCTGGAGATAGCTGGTTCTCTCCGAAATAGCTTTAGGGCTAGCCTCAAGATGAGAGTATTGGAGGTAGAGCACTGATTGGACTAGGGGCCCCCAACGGGTTACCGAATTCAGTCAAACTCCGAATGCCAAATACTTATTCTTGGGAGTCAGACTGCGAGTGATAAGATCCGTAGTCGAAAGGGAAACAGCCCAGACCACCAGCTAAGGTCCCAAAGTATACGTTAAGTGGAAAAGGATGTGGAGTTGCTTAGACAACCAGGATGTTGGCTTAGAAGCAGCCACCATTTAAAGAGTGCGTAATAGCTCACTGGTCGAGTGACTCCGCGCCGAAAATGTACCGGGGCTAAACGTATCACCGAAGCTGTGGATTGACACCGTATGGTGTCGATGGTAGGAGAGCGTTCTAAGGGCGTTGAAGTCAGACCGGAAGGACTGGTGGAGCGCTTAGAAGTGAGAATGCCGGTATGAGTAGCGAAAGAAGGGTGAGAATCCCTTCCACCGAATGCCTAAGGTTTCCTGAGGAAGGCTCGTCCGCTCAGGGTTAGTCGGGACCTAAGCCGAGGCCGAAAGGCGTAGGCGATGGACAACAGGTTGATATTCCTGTACCACCTATACATCGTTTGAACGATGGGGGGACGCAGAAGGATAGGGTAAGCGCGCTGTTGGATATGCGCGTCCAAGCAGTTAGGCCGGAAACGAGGCAAATCCCGTTTCCATTAAGGCGGAGCTGTGATGGCGAGGGAAATATAGTACCGAAGTTCCTGATTCCACGCTGCCAAGAAAAGCCTCTAGTGAGATGTAAGGTGCCCGTACCGCAAACCGACACAGGTAGGCGAGGAGAGAATCCTAAGGTGTGCGAGAGAACTCTCGTTAAGGAACTCGGCAAAATGACCCCGTAACTTCGGGAGAAGGGGTGCTTTTTAGGGTGAATAGCCCAGAAAAGCCGCAGTGAATAGGCCCAGGCGACTGTTTAGCAAAAACACAGGTCTCTGCGAAGCCGCAAGGCGAAGTATAGGGGCTGACACCTGCCCGGTGCTGGAAGGTTAAGGGGAGAGGTTAGCGCAAGCGAAGCTTTGAACCGAAGCCCCAGTAAACGGCGGCCGTAACTATAACGGTCCTAAGGTAGCGAAATTCCTTGTCGGGTAAGTTCCGACCCGCACGAAAGGTGTAACGATCTGGGCACTGTCTCAACGAGAGACTCGGTGAAATTATAGTACCTGTGAAGATGCAGGTTACCCGCGACAGGACGGAAAGACCCCGTGGAGCTTTACTGCAGCCTGATATTGAATTTTGGTACAGCTTGTACAGGATAGGTAGGAGCCTGAGAAGCCGGAGCGCCAGCTTCGGTGGAGGCGTTGGTGGGATACTACCCTGGCTGTATTGAAATTCTAACCCGCGCCCCTTATCGGGGTGGGAGACAGTGTCAGGTGGGCAGTTTGACTGGGGCGGTCGCCTCCTAAAGAGTAACGGAGGCGCCCAAAGGTTCCCTCAGAATGGTTGGAAATCATTCGTAGAGTGTAAAGGCACAAGGGAGCTTGACTGCGAGACCTACAAGTCGAGCAGGGACGAAAGTCGGGCTTAGTGATCCGGTGGTTCCGCATGGAAGGGCCATCGCTCAACGGATAAAAGCTACCCCGGGGATAACAGGCTTATCTCCCCCAAGAGTCCACATCGACGGGGAGGTTTGGCACCTCGATGTCGGCTCATCGCATCCTGGGGCTGTAGTCGGTCCCAAGGGTTGGGCTGTTCGCCCATTAAAGCGGTACGCGAGCTGGGTTCAGAACGTCGTGAGACAGTTCGGTCCCTATCCGTCGCGGGCGCAGGAAATTTGAGAGGAGCTGTCCTTAGTACGAGAGGACCGGGATGGACGCACCGCTGGTGTACCAGTTGTCTTGCCAAAGGCATAGCTGGGTAGCTACGTGCGGACGGGATAAGTGCTGAAAGCATCTAAGCATGAAGCCCCCCTCAAGATGAGATTTCCCATGGCGCAAGCTAGTAAGATCCCTGAAAGATGATCAGGTTGATAGGTCAGAGGTGGAAGCATGGTGACATGTGGAGCTGACTGATACTAATAGATCGAGGACTTAACCAACGCTTTTTAAAAAATGAAATACCTTCTTATTATCTAGTTTTGAAGGAACAACGTTCCTTTTATGTTTGGTGGCGATAGCGAAGAGGTCACACCCGTTCCCATTCCGAACAC
>NZ_JVPL01000265.1:4552-4650 GCF_001054655.1 Bacillus sp. 220_BSPC | reverse complement strand
CCTTCAGAGTTGCTCACAAAGTTCTCGATGTTTTTTGAAACATGGTTGTAGTGATCTTGTGATTTACCTTCAGAGTTGCTCACAAAGTTCTCGATGTT
>NZ_JVPL01000265.1:0-4536 GCF_001054655.1 Bacillus sp. 220_BSPC | reverse complement strand
TAGTGATCTTGTGATTTACCTTCAGAGTTGCTCACAAAGTTCTCGATGTTTTTTGAAACATGATTGTAGTGATCTTGTGATTTACCCTCAGAGTTTTTTACAAAGTTCTCAATGTTTTTTGATGTTTTTGTCATTTTTTTATCTCCTTTTTATGTAAAATTTGGTACAATCTAAATTGTAATATAATTTTTAACATTGTCAATGTTTTAATTTTTTTGAAATATCAGGAAAAGGAGGAACTATGCAGAAAATTCCGAATGATAAAAATGTAATGAAACTCTATTTTATTGGATTTTTCGGTAATAATTTTTTTGATAGAGCAATTTGGATGATTTACTTTACACATTTGGGTTTTTCATTATTACAAATTGCTATACTACAAGCAATTCTAAACGCAACACAATTTTTATCAGAAATTCCAACCGGACTTATTTCTGATAAATATGGTAGGAAAGTCTCTTTAATTGTAGCGAGAATGTTCATTATTTGTTATATGCTAGGATTTATGTTTTTTGATAGTTTTTATTTAATTGCTGTAGCTCAAGTCTTTTACGGAGTAGGTCTAACTTGTATTTCTGGAGCAGATCAATCCCTACTGTATGACACTTTAAAAGATAAGAAACTCGAAAAAAATTACAGTAAAATCATTGGACGTTATTTTGCTATTGTAATTTTAGCGTTAGCTATTTCTATGTCAATAGGAGGGTTTCTCCAGGAATTATCATGGTCTACAGTATACTTGTTTGGTGTAATATGTCAGTCAATTGCATTGTTAATAACTTTAAATTTAAAAGAAAGTAGTAGTTATAATACAAATAAAACTAGAAAGGTTTCGGATTTAATTGGAGAAATTAAATTGTTTTTGAAATTAAATCCAAATTTGAGGCTATATTTAATTGGTATAGGAATCTTTTATGCAATAGGTTCTGTATATTACATGTATAATCAAGTGCTTTTTGATCAAATGGGTATACCTACATACATAATATCTTTATTGTTCGGAATTGATTCAATTGTTGCAGCAGTTGCTTCTATTAACGCATACAAACTAGAGAGTAAATTTACAGCAAGGATTGTTTTCAGTTTTTGTTTGAATGCAACAGTTGTGATGTTTTTGCTTTTATTTACTAAAACTAACTTTTGGGTTCTAATTGGATTTTTTGGTGTGAGTTTAATTTATAATACACTTGAACCTATTGCTAGCAATGTTTTGAATTTAGAAGTTTCATCTGAAAAAAGGAATACAATGCTATCAATGACTAAATTTTTATCCACATTCATAATGTTCTTGTCATTTCCACTAATCGCTTTTTTAACAAAATTTTTAAGTGTTTATTATGTATTGGCAATTACGGGTGCATTTACAATGTTTATATCTAGTCGTCTTATTAGCAAATTTTTTTCCGAATCAAAAATACAACTTAAATTCTTAAAGGAAAAGAAGGTACTGTAATGATAATTTATAATTATTTTAAAGAAATCAAATTTATGTTGCAGCTAACCTTTTTATAGAAGTTTTTAATAGTCCACCCTGGAATGAGAATTGGACCTTAGAATATGCCATTCAAAGAATTGAAACCATCTTTAAAACTCCTAGGTTTAGAGGCATCGTTTGTTTGGAGGATTCTAATTCAGAAATATGGGTTTTTGTATTGGAAATGAAGAGGCTTGGGAGAATAGAAAAGTTTTTTATCTAAATGAACTAACCTTCATTTCAACAGAGTAGCATAGGTATAAAATTAATAAATAGATTAGAGCGAGAGAGTTGAACAACCTCGAGGTCAATCAAATATATTTATCAACAATTAGAAAAAAGGAAGGGTCAAAAGACTTTTTCAGGAAGTTTGATTTATTCATGAGGAAGAGCGTATTAGAATGTAGAAAAAACTTAAGTGAGAAAATTTAAAATTTTGTTATTGCCTTTAATATATAAAATAGGAGGTATATTCATGAGTAATACGATCCCAGTAGAAATATTAGAAGAAAATGATGAACATGTTATAGGGCCTAAAAATGAAGATTTAGGTTTTTAACTAAAAAGGAGCATAGTATAACAAAGGGTTGCTGCGGCAACCTTTTTCTTATTCAACAAACGTGTCAGCATTCTTGTAATAATGAAGATGTGATTTGGTTGCTGGCCAGCTAAAGGGACAAAATTATCAAAACCAGGAGGCCTATCATGAATTATAATTTCAAAATAAAATATCGCTCATATTACTTAATATTATGACTCATCCACCCTTTTTTGTAAGTGAGTAGCTCATGAGTTTTTTTGTTCAGAAGTCCAAATTTATCCTTACTAGATAATGAAACCAAATTAACGGGGTAAAAACTTAATATAACTTACTGTGAAATACTAAGAAAAGAAGAAAACCGGCGTTTTTTCTTTCTTCATTGAGGGAAGTTAGTTCTATAATATGTAAATTTATACGATGAAATGGAACTATATTTAACATATAATAATATTAAACCTAAATTTGAAAGGAGTAATGAAAATAGTCGGCTGGCTTCTTTCCTCTCCCAAAACATTTTCTGGTTTTTTAGAAGCTGATCTCTTATCAGCTTCTTTTTAATTTTTACAAGAGGTAAAAATCGAAAAATGGGTATTTTCTGAAAAAAGTTAAAAACAATCAAAAAAGTATGGAAATAACTATTTAGTGAGTGCATTATAGATACAGTATAATTTTAAAATATATGAGAAAAGTGTTTATTGTTTTTTAAATGAAGTCAATAAAAACTAAAGAGGGGAGAGGGAAAACAACGCATGGCCATCACGATAAAAGATGTGGCACAACTGGCGAATGTTGCTCCTTCAACAGTTTCTCGAGTGATTGCAAATGATCCTCGTATAAGTGAAAAAACAAAGGTACGTGTTAGTAAGGTAATGGAAAAGTTAGGATATCATCCAAACTTGATTGCACGTAGTCTTGCTAAACAATCAACCAGGATCATTGGGTTTGTGCTGCCATGTTCGTCAAATAGCTTTTATCAAAATCCATTTTTTCCGACAATCCTCCAGGGTCTTAGTGAAGGGGCTCAGGAAAAGCATTACTCTCTTTTATTAAGCACGGGGAAAACAAAAGAGGAAATCTACGAAGGAGTCGTGAATATGGTTCAAGGGGGAATGGTGGATGGAATAATCCTTATGTATTCAAGGATGAATGATCACATTCTAACCTATTTACAAGCAAGGGCTTTTCCGTTTGTCATCATTGGGAAACCCTATGATTTTATTGAGGAGATAACGTATGTAGATAACGATAATGTCTTGGCTGCCGAACAGGTAACAGACTACCTTATTCAGTTAGGACATGAAAGAATTGGATTCATTGGAGGGGATATAACCTTTGTGATGACTCTAAATCGTTTATTAGGGTATGAACGTGCATTGAAAAGGGCTGGTATCGTTCCAAGAAGGGAATATACCATACATGAGGATTTTTTATATGAAGGTGGACAAGCAGCTGCAAAAAAAGTACTATCGATTGACGAACCACCAACTGCGTTGGTCATCAGTGATGATCGTATGGCACTTGGCGTCGTGCATTCTCTTCGAGAAGTGGGAGTACAGACTCCTAAGGAAATGTCGATTGTCAGCTTCAATCATGTCCTTTTCTCTGAACAATCATTACCTGCCTTGACTTCTGTAGACATTAATATTTTCGATTTAGGCTATCAGGCCGCAAAAAGTATCTTAGAAAAGTTGCAAACTAGAGATACTTTTGCTGGGTCCATCATTCCCCATCATTTTGTGGAAAGGCATTCATGCAGATCAATCAAACAAGAAGCGATGGCCATGACTTACTAACAAAAATAGCCTTGCATAAAAACCATGCTCTTTTGTTAAAATTGCACGCACGCTAAAACTTTTAAATGTATAGACACCGTAAAAGTACAGAAAAAGATAAAGAAATCAATTTAAATTAATTTGTATCTATATTATCAACTTCTTTTTAATTTAACGCATCAGATATTTGGGAAATTTCAACTATTTTTAAATGGTAAATCATTAGGAAATATGTACATTTATATAACTAAAAAAGGAACCTAATAACAAAAATTTGATAGGATTGATTGGAAGGAGGAATTATTAATGCAGAATACAATTCGTGTATTGTCAGAAAAAGATTTAGAAGAAGTATCAAAGATTTTCACCAATGTTTTTAGCTCTAATCCTTGGAACGAACCATGGAGTTTTCAAACATCTTACAAACGATTGTTAGATATAAGTAAGACTCCTGGCTATATAGGAATAGGTTATTTTAATTCTAATAATCAAATGATTGGCTTTTTAGTCGGAAATGAAGAGCAATGGGCTGATAGCAAGAACTTTTACATAAATGAAATCTGCGTTCTAAATAATATCCAACAAAACGGGGTTGGTTCGAGTTTACTAAAATATTTAGGGAATATCCTTACACAGAGAAAAGTCGATGCCGCATATTTATCAACCGAGAGAGGCAAAGGTAAACCGGAGTTATTTTTTAGAAAAAACGGCTTTGTGACAAACGAGTCTCGAATATTAATGACAATGAA
>NZ_JVPL01000264.1:0-626 GCF_001054655.1 Bacillus sp. 220_BSPC | reverse complement strand
AATCAAGAAAAGGAACGAATACAGTTTCAGGAATCGTTAGATCAAATAAATGGTGAAAAAGACGAACTGAAATCAACAACACTGGAATTGGAACAAAGGTTGAATGATGAGAAAAGGGTGTCCCAAGAATTATCTACACAAATAGATCTTTTAACAGAAAATGAAACAAAAATGAGAGCACAACATCAACAAATAACAGATGAGTTGCAAACGGCCGAATCTGAATACCTCGCATTGCAATTGGAGGTAGAACAATTAACGGAGACTAATCAAACTTATCAAAATACTTTAATTCAATTGGAGAAAGAAAACAATGAATTAATCAGGAAAAACAAAGAACTAGTATCTTCAAACAATCAGTTAGAGTCAAATCAAGAAAAGGAACGAATACTGTTCCAGGAATCGTTAGATCAAATAAAAGGTGAGAAACACGAACTGAAATCAACAACACTGGAATTGGAACAAAGGTTGAATGATGAGAAAAGGGTATCCCAAGAATTATCTACACAAATAGATCTTTTAAAAGAAAATGAAACAAAAATGAAAGCACAGCATCAACAGGATCAACAATCCTCCAAAAAAGTTAACCAAGAGTTAAAGGATGAAGTAACCGCATTATCTAAAGA